>QMYD01000107.1 GCA_003662485.1 Candidatus Hecatellales archaeon
GGAAGCATGGTAAAATGGGAAGGGGGTTTTTGAGTTTGAAGGAGGCTTTGGCTAAGTTTGTTCTTTCGAAGAAGAGGGTGGGGGGTAAAACCTATTTTTCGCCTAGGATTTACATTCCCACCAAGCTTGCCACAGATTCAAGTTTCCCCTTCCGGGGTGAGGAGGTTTACGTGCTGGTTAAGGTTAAGGGTAAGAGGCTTGTGGTTCAGAAGGCTTCCAAGAAAATCCTGGCAAAGTATGGAGTGGCTGAGGCTTAAAGGAAAACCCTAATGTATTTTTCGACGTTCTTCTTCCGCCATTCCCGTTTTATGGCTTCCGGATACCATTTACTGTAGGCTCCATTGTAGGGTAGCCTGTGGCCTAGCATGAATTCCCTTAGGTCTTCGCTTAGCCCTGCCTCCTGCATGCGCATGTTCCAGTAGCGTCTGAAGGAGTGGGGGTAAACTTCATAGCGCCTCCTCGAGGCCTTCCTCTGGATTCCAGCCCTCCTAGCCGCCTGGTGAACGATGTCCCTTATGGCTGTGGTGGTTAGGGGTCGACCTCTCTCCGTCTTCAAAGCCCTAACAGGTCTCCCCTCCCTAACCGCTGCATAGCTTCTGAAGAGCCAACTCTCATCGTCGAGGCTTTCACCAGCTAGGCTTCGCTCCCTAAGCATTTCCCTAATAAGCGTTATGGCGTCTCTTCCTATGGCGAAGCGGTAGGCTGCTCCAAGCTTATTCACGTTTACACCCTTCTCATTCCTGAGGATTGGGGGAACATCGATTATTAGGGGTGTTGAAGCCCTTTCAAGGCCTCTTCGAACATGTTTAAGCTTTAGGGAGCTGACTACGCCTACCCTCTGGCCGGACTGGGCGAGGAAGGCGATGAGGGCTTTATCCCTCAAGCTTTCGCAGGCTTCAACCATTCCAGCTACATCCTCCTGGCTAAGGACGTAGGAGGAGGCGTATTCAACTCTTCCCTTGAAGCCTCTTGGAGCCCTGCCAAGGTTTACCTCATTCCAGCGGTAGAAGGAGCGTAAAGCCTGATAGGCGAGAACAGCCGTATTAGAGCTTAACCCCTGCTCGAGCAGGTGGTTATAGAAGGTTTTTAGGAGGTCGTGGACTCCTGTTGGATTCCTCCTAGCATCCATAATTAGGCTGTCAGGAGTTTTACCCACCCACTCGGTGAATCTTGAAAGCCATATTAGATAGCTTCGCTTAGTGTTCGGCCTATCCGGGAAGTTGCTCAGCCACCTCCTAACAGAAACCTGGCTGGTGAGATCCTCCAACCCCCTGCCCCCTCTAGCTGGAACCCTTAAACCGCTTAATCTTCCTTTCCACCTCCTCCCTTCTAAACTGCAGGTAGGGCTTAATCCTCTCTAGGAAGAGGAGGACCTCCTCCACCCTTTGAATCCTCCAAGAGTATACTGGCCTTTTAGCCCTACCCAAGCTTCTCTGCTGGTACACCTTCCCAAGCCCAGTTCTTTTAGCAATCATCTCTAAAACCCTCCTATTTGGATTGGAGATTACAACCTGAATTTTTCTGACATCCCTTTTGACCGTGTAGGGCCCATACCTCTTCCCATCCTTATAGCAGTATACTTTAGCACCTCTCCTATGGGCGTATGTAACATTCAGGCAGCCCCCACCCTCCCAAAAGCCAGCCAACCAAGCATAAAACCTCCGATTTTCCAAGACAATCCTTAAGGTATGTGAGGCTCGAATAAAAGATTTTCTTCTAGATAAAATTTTTATTGCAATCGTATGTTAAGTATAGTTATCTCAAGAAAAACCCATCCATTTTCAGGATTTTTCAAGCATTCCCCCTAGCCTCTAGAAGGCAAAAGTTGGCTGAAATGAAATAGGGGTCTCCAGAAATTTATCGTCCAAAAAATTGGATGGTTATCATCCCTCCAATTTTTTGGATGCCAGCTGCTTAACTCTATCTAGGCTATCTGCTTCCTCTGGTTTTTTGTCGTCTCTTATGCGGAGGATGCGGGCGAACCTTAGGGCGTAGCCGCAGCTGTACTGGGGGCTGGGCTGAATGTTGGAGAAACCTACCTCCACCACAATTTCAGGCCTAACAATAACGGTTCTCCCAACTGTTTCTAGGGCTAAGCCCTTAAGCCTCTCTGTTAAAGCCTCAATTTCAGCGTTGGTTAAACCTTTAAAGGTTTTCCCCACCACTCTGAATCTCCAGCCGTGGAGGGCTTCTATGTAGTCTGGAAGCGTTTCAGGCCTACCTCCGCCTCCTCCACCGTTTAGGGCTGCGAGGTAGTAGTCGCTTAGCCACCTGTACCTGTACCCATACCCGTACTGGGCTGCCACAATTACCAAGTCTAAGACTTCAGGCTGCCTCTTGATTTTAAGCCAGTGCTTCCCCCGCCTCCCAGGACTGTAGGGTGAACTGGGCCTCTTAGCCATAACCCCCTCGCATCCAGCCTTCAAAGCCTCCTCAAAGAAGGCTTCAGCCTCCTCCAGGTTTGAGGCTTCCACCTGCGGGGTGAGGAACTCGTAAGGGGCAACCTTCTCAAGGAGCTGCCTCCTCTCGGTTAGGGGCTTCTTTAGAAGTGGCTCCCCATTTAGGTATACGATGTCGAAGAGGAAGATTCTGGTTGGAATCCTGGATAGGGCTTCCTCAACCCCTATGATCCTCCTGTAGCGTTTCATGACCTCTTGGAAGGGCATAACCCGCCCGGACTGGTCCACAGCCACCACCTCACCGTCCACCACGAAGTCTTCACCCCTAAAGGTTTCAGCCAGCTCAACGATTTCCGGTAGAGACTTCGTAACCTCGGTCAGCCTCCTACTGAAAATTTTAATCTGCGAGTGGTGCTTGTGAATTTGAACCCTTGCACCATCCAGCTTGTATTCTAGCAGCGTTCTACCATGGTGTTCTTCCAGTGCCTCCCTTAGGGTTTGAGCGGGCTCGGCGAGCATAGGCCTTATCGGGGTTAGAGGTTTAACCGTGAAACTCTGAAGACTTCCAGCCCCCTGCTCCTTTAAAATTTCTCCAACCCTTCCAAGGCTTCCAACCACCATGTGAGCGTTTCTAACGGCTTCAGGGCTTGCCTGGAAGGCTGAAGCTAATGCCTCCTCCATTAAGCCTTCACCAAAGCCATGCCTGATTTCCCCCACAAGGTTCTTCGTGAAGTACTTGGCCTCCAAGGGTGTGAGCCTTTTAAGGTAGCTTTCCAAGATTCTAAGCTTCTTCGCCATGGCTCCCTTACCCGAGATTTCAGCTATTTCCCTTAGAACTCCTGCCACCTCCCCAATGGTTGGACGCCTGAAAACTAGGGCCTGCTGCACTCCACGTCTTCCCTTTTCAAGTAGCCTCCTAACGGTTTCGCCTAGGTCTCCGGTTTCCCCGAATTCGGCTAGAAAGCCCTTCTCCCCTACGCCCGTTATGTTGGTTAGGGCTTTCAGTAGGTGGCTGTAGCCTAAGTTGAGCGTGAAGTCCTTGGAGGCTTCCCCTATAATGAGCCTTACGGCGTCTGAAACCTCGCTTGGGGAGTTAAGTTTGGATAGAAACCTAGCTGCAAGCTCGATTTTAGCGTTTCGGCTGGGAGTTTTGGCTAGGGTCTCACAGAGCATGCAGAGTTCTTCGAAAGCAGTTCCAGCCACACTAAATTCTTCTTTTGGCCGGCTTATTTGGCTTTTCCACCATCTGAAGGCTGCTAAGCATGCGGTAGCTCTTAGAGACCTCCCTCACGGTTTCCTCAAGCTCCCATGGAACATAGATGAGGGCTGTTAGAACGCATCCATACATGCCCTTTGGAACCTCTAGGCTTTCAACCCTCACTCCTAAACGGGTTAGCCTCATATTTCTAACCCTTGCCATTTCCTCAAGCTTCCTTGAGATTTCCGCTTGGAGGCTGGCCTCATCCTTACAGCCGTGGGCTTCAGCCACAATGCCATAGCTGGCCTCAGAATTTTTAATCCAGCCCCACCCAATTCCAGCGCTTATCCGCCTTTCACCCTCCCCATCCATCCTAGACATAA
>QMYD01000108.1 GCA_003662485.1 Candidatus Hecatellales archaeon
CCTCTAGAGAGCTTCAGAGGGTGGCCGAAGCCTTCAGGGAGAGGCTTCCCTCAGCCCGAGTGATAAGCAGGGTGGCTCCAAGGCTTGCCAGACCCTCCAAGCTGAGGAAACCCTCCAAACAGGAGGTTTTAGAGGTTTTAAAGCGTAGACCCTGCGGGGTTAGGGAGCTCTCCACCGTTCTAAACACTGATGTGGAGGGAGTTTCAAGAATTCTTGGAAGGCTTAGGGCTGAGGGTTTAATTGTGGAGAAGAAGGTTGGGAGGAGGGTTTATTTTAGGGTTAAAGTTTAAATACGTGCATATGCACATTAAACTTGAGGTGAGAAAGGCTATGGCTTGGGCTTGGCCAGGATGGGGATGGCGTGGCAGAGGATGGTGGGGGCCTTGGCCTGGCAGAGGACCCTTCAGCTACCTGCCTCCATGGCTGAGGCCGGGCTGGCTCTTCGGCAGAGGAGCATGCTGGTGGCTCTTCGGCTACCCATGGGCTTACGGCTGGGGCTTCCCCTACGCTAGCTGGTGGGCTTATAGGCCACCACTACCCTACCTATACTGGTGGTAGTTAGGCATGGGTTACGGCTATGGCTATGGATACAGAAGGTATAGGCGGATGATGGGGTGGATGCCTGGACTTCCAGGCTGGTCTCTAACCCCCTCATGGTTTGCTCCAAGCATTCCACCCTACCCCCAAACAGCCGAACAGGAGAGACAAATGCTCGAACAGCAGGCTCAAATGCTGGAATCCCAGATAGAAGCCGTTAAAAGGCGGCTGGAGGAGCTTAAATCCCAGCCGCAGTCGCAACCGCAGCAGGCGCAACCCTCACCGCAACCACCAATCCTTCCAACGTTTCCAGCCTTTCCAACTCTCCCGCCTCCATACATGCCCCCGCCTCCATCAAGCCCTGAAGAAGAGCTGGCAGACCTAGAAGACTATAAGAGGGAGCTTGAAGAGGAAATGAAAGGCGTGGAGGCAAGGATAGCTGAACTGAAGAGGATGCTTGGAAGGGAAGGAGGCCAAGGCTAACCCCAGTAAACCCCCAATTTTTTAACCTTTTCTTGAAGTGGGATTGATATGGTTAGGATATGTATTCCAACCATGGGTTGGGGAGGCCTGGAAGAAGAGGTTTCAGAACATTTTGGCAGAGCTCCAACCTTCACCATCATTGAGCTTGAAACGGGTAGGGTTGAGGTTGTACCTAACGCTGGGAGGCATGGTGGTGGAGGCCCCCCTCCCGCCCAAATCCTGAAAAACTGGGGGGTGGACGTGCTAATTTGCTCGGGTATTGGGCCTAGGGCCGCCAACTTTCTTAAGGCTTCAGGCATCGAGGTATACTATGGCAGGGCGAGAACGGTTAGGGAGGCTCTTGAAGATTTCAAGGCGGGGAGGCTTTCAGCCTTCCAAGGTGAACGCAACACCTGCCCCGAGCATAGAGGCCTCTAACCCGGTGTTCTTTAAGCCTTGCTGGTGGCGGTTGCTGGAGGTAAGGGAGGCTGCGGGAAGACCACCCTAGCCGTAAACCTCGCCCTCTCCCTTGAAGGTGAAGTTCAAATCCTCGACTGCGATGTGGAGGAGCCCAACGTCCACCTGCAACTAGACCATCAGCAGGTTTGGGAGAAACCTGTAAGAGTGCCTACTCCCTCCTTTAACCCTGAGAAATGCATCCTCTGCGGTAAATGTTCTGAATTCTGCCAGTATAACGCTATAGCTCAGCTTCCAGACCGCCTCCTCTTCTTCCAAGAGCTCTGCCACAGTTGCGGAGGCTGCAGGCTTGTATGCCCGGCTGAAGCCATTGTTGAGGTTGAAAGGCAGGTTGGCGTTGTAAGGGGATGCGAAGCCGAGGGGGGAAACCTAAACCTCGTCTATGGCGTGTTGAATGTGGGAGAGCCAAGGCCTGTTCCCGTGGTTGAAGCTGTTAGGGCTGAAGCTTGGAGGAGTGGAATTGTCATTGTAGATGCTCCGCCCGGTGTTTCCTGCCCGGTGGTTGCCTCCATCCGGGGGGTGGACCACCTCCTCCTAGTGGCTGAGCCAACCCCCATGGGCCTCCACGACCTAGCCCTAATAGTGGATACCGCTAGGCGTCTAAACCTGAAGTTCAGCGTCATAGTTAATAGGGCTGGGCTTGGAAGGGAAGACGTTAAGGGCTTCTGTAGGAGGGAGGGTATCCCCGTCCTGCTGGAAATCCCCTACAGTAGGAGGATTGCTGAACTCTACTCGCAGGGTAAGCCCTTCGTTAAGGCTATGCCTGAATGGGCGGATAGGCTTAGGGAGGTCTTCAAAAGCCTTTAGGTGAAACCGCATGGTTAGGGAGCTTGTGGTGGTAAGCGGGAAGGGTGGAACGGGTAAAACCTCCATAGCCGCCTCGCTTGCCTCCCTCGCCTCAGAAGACTTTAAACTGTCTCTAGCCGACTGCGATGTGGAAGCATCGAATCTCCCAATTCTCCTAAACCCTGAGGTGAGGGGTGAGGAGAAGTTTTCAGGCTCCAAGCTTGCAAGCATAGATTTGGAAAGGTGCACTCGCTGCATGCGGTGTGAGGAGGAGTGCAGGTTTGATGCGATTAGGGAGCTTAGGGTGGACGAGCTTGCCTGCGAGGGCTGCGGGGTCTGCGTGTACGTATGCCCGGCTGGGGCGGTTGAACTCAGGGATAGGGATTCAGGCCTCCTATACCTATCCGAAACGAGGTATGGGCCCCTAGCCCATGCAAGACTTAATCCCGGCGAATCCAATTCCGGGAAGCTTGTGGCCTTGGTGCGCCATAGGGCTAGGCAGGCAGCTCTTGAGCGTGGAGCTAGCCTAATCCTTTCCGATGGGCCTCCAGGAGTAGGCTGTCCCGCCATCTCCTCGATTACTGGCGTAGACTTCGCCCTCGTGGTGGCTGAGCCAACCCTCTCAGGCCTCCACGACCTTAAGAGGATCCTAGAGCTTCTCAGCCATTTCAGGGCGGTGAAACCTCTCATAGCAGTAAACATGTGGGATATAAACCCTGAGATTTCAGAGGAGATTAAGGCTTTCTGCATGGGGGAGGGCTTAGACCTCGTGGGGATGATACCCTTCGACAAAATGGTTGCGGAAGCAGCAGCTCAGAGGAAACCCGTTGTCGAATACGCTCCAAACGGTAGAGCCTCCCTTGAGCTTAAAAAACTTTGGAGGGAGGTTAAAACTGTAACGGGCCTTGGAGGGTAACCTTTAAATTCCGTGCGAAAGCACACTACCTTGGAAATGAGGAAGGTATGCGTGTCTGCGGAAGCTCCAAGCCTGGATGCAAGAGTGGACCCCAGGTTTGGCCGAAGCCCCTACCTACTCATCGTGGATGCAGACTCCCTACAGCTTTTGGAAGCCATTCAGAACCCCTCCATTATGGCTGCTAGTGGGGCTGGAATTCAAACCGCCCAGATGATAGCAGCTAGGGGTGTTGAAGCCGTGATAACAGGGAATGTGGGGCCGAACGCCTATCAAGTCTTATCCTCCTCCGGCATTAGGGTTTTCACTGGAGCCTTTGGAACAGTTAGGGAGGCTGTTGAGGCTTATAGGGCTGGCAGGCTTCAAGCTGGAGGTCCTGGACTAGGCTTTGGAAGGGGAATGGGTATGGGGATGGGTATGGGGAGAGGTATGGGAATGGGCCGTGGCCTATGGAGAGGCCAGCCTCCCATGCCTCCCTCTACTCCACCTCCACCACCCTCAAGGGAGGAGGAAATCTCCCTCCTCGAGGCTCAGATGGAGGCTTTGAAAAGCAGGCTGGAGGAGGTAAAGCGTAGGCTTAGGGAGCTTAAAGGTGAAGGCTGAGGCAGCCTACACATAGCGTAAGGCGGCTAAACCCTTAAGCTTTTTCACGGAGTTAGGGCAGAATAGGGGTTAGTGTAAATATCCTTTCATGGGTGGCGCTAATGTGGAAGTGGTGTAGGAGGTGGGCTGGACCTGGGAGGCCTATGAAGCCTAGGACCATAGGTTTTGAGCCTAGGGGCTTCCAGATGGCCCCCCTAACC
>QMYD01000109.1 GCA_003662485.1 Candidatus Hecatellales archaeon
ATCCAGGCTTTCAAGGTTTCCACCCCAACTCCAGGCTTCAAGCCCTCCAGGGTTTACAACCTTAATGGCGTAGCCCTTCACAGCCTCTAGCATCCAGGCTACGTAGCCTGCTGCCTCCTCTATCCTGCCCTCCCTCACATGCTCCAAGAGGATGAGGTCGCTTCCAAAGAGGGGGAAGCAGGCCTTATCAATGATAGGGATATCCTCAAGCTCCTCATGGGTGTGCTTCGTTTTCAGCGAGGGGGTTGCAGGCTCGATAACCGTGGTGTAGCCCATCCTCGCATACCTGTAGCCTATGGTGAAGGTGCTGGGAACAGTGTGACCCACACCCGAACGGGTGTAAACGGTTTTGGGTTCTGGATCCCTACGGTGGTCTTCAGGCCTCATAAGCCTTCCAGCATTAACCTTTGAGCCTGCAATATGGGCGTGGATGTCTACGCCTCCAGCCATAACCAGCATTCCTGAGGCGTCTAAAACCTTGGCTCTAGGGCTTACCTCCTCAACGATTACGCCATCCCTTATGGCTATGTCCATCTGCTCCCCTTCAACCCCATTCACGGGATCATAGACAATACCGTTTTTAATCAGGATTTCACCCAACCCTTTCACCTCCTCCTAAGCTTCCTAACCCTTTCCAAAAGTCTTCCAAGGAGAACGGTGTCTGGGAGGATGTTTTCCGGGGGGTCCACAAGCTTCTTCGCCCTCAGCGGAACCCCATCCATCCGGTAGATGGTTCCCTCCGCCTCTATCCCCGTGAAGGCTGAGGGAATTCTAACGTCGGCTAGGAGGGCTGTAGCCGTCATGAGAGGATCTATAACGATGGTTGGAAGCTCGGTGAAGGCTTTTGCCGTTTGGGCTGGGAGGTGGGCTACCGGGTCGGAGGCTACGATGAGGGCTGCATCCACCTCCCTCCTATTCAAAAGGTCTACGGCGGAGGTTTCGCCAGGATTATATCTTGGATAGCCATGGCTGAAGTCTACGGCGAAGGGGTAGCCCGTCTCCCAGAGTGAAACCTTATTGGCTCCAGTAACGTTATGGTGGCCCCTCATGGGGAGGATAAGCCACTTCGTCCTAAAGTTTAGGTCTTGGATGAGGTTGATGGCTGCCGTAATATTATCGCTTTTAGCACTTGACTGGGTTAGGCCCAGGCCGAAGAACATGAAGCCAAATTCGCAGTTTACCATTAGGTCTGCGAGTTCCTCTACCTGTTCTATGGGAACTCCTGCAACCTTTTCCGCCTCGATTTCCTCGTCTCGAATGGCCATCCTAAGGGCTTGAATAAGCTCATAGTCCATTCCAGGCTCAACCTGGAGGAAGAGGTCAGCCATCCTGGCGGTAGATGTCTTCCGAACGTCTACAACCACGAGCTTCCTATCCTTCCTTCCAGCCCTGAAGATTCCCTGACTCATAACCGTGTAGCGGGATAGGTGGCGCTGGTGGGCTTGGAGGGGGTTGCATCCCCAGTAAACGATGAGGTCGGCTCTCTGCCTAGCCTGGCCGAGGGTTCCTTCAACTATTCCAACCTCTTGGGCTGCCTCTATCCCCGGGCCGTGGCAGACGCAGGAGGTATTATCGATTACACCTCCAAGCTCCTCCGCAAGCTCGACGCCAAGCTTAATGGCTTCACAACTTGTGTTGCTCCAGCCGTAGAGAAGTGGGTATTTGGAGTTGGCCAAAATCTCCGCAGCCCTATCCAAGGCCTCCTCCAGGCTTGCCTCCCTAAGCTGGCCGCCAGTTCGGATGAGGATGCGAGGATCCCTCTCCTCCACGCACTTTGAAATCTTCTCCATCCCAATGGCGCAGGCGTATTTTACGGCTTTAATCCGGTTGGCTTCAACGTTTACCTCTAGGTCGTCGCAGACGCAGCCGCAGAAGGAGCATACCACACCTCGGATAGCTGGCATAGCCTAAGCCTCCTTCAACCCTCCAAGAGTCTGCTTTAGGAGGCTGGGTAGGTCTGGAATCTCTTCACCTGGGGCAGGCTCAACCTCAACCTCCAGCGACTTGTAGCTTGGAATTCCTGCTCCATGGGTTTGAGGGGAGGTTACAGCGTTGGCCCAAGGCCCACTTGGAATGAAGGCAACTCCAGGTGTGGGCTCCCTCGCCTTAGCAGCCCTAACCACCACGCTTCCATAGGGAGACTTAACCCTCACGGGGTCTCCAGGCTTAACTCCAAGTTTGGCTAGGTCTTCCTCTGCAAGTTCGCATACGGCTACTGCCTCCTTATACCTCTCCGAGGTTTTACCATGCTCCTTCCCCTGAGCCTGCTTTAGGCTTGTTCCCGTAACCAGGATGAACTTCAAAGTTTCTCCCTCCTATCCGGAGGCGGAGGGCTTCTCTAAAAGCTTCCTCTTCACGAGGATTCTCCCCTCCTTGTCGTGGGGCTTCCTCAGAACGGTGTCAAGACTCTTCTCGATTTCACGGGCTTCATTAGCAAGGGTTACCGCTGCCCTTAAGGCTTCATGGGCTGCGGCAACCATGGGCACGTAGCGTTCTCGCTCCTGAATCTTGAAGCATCCCTCCATGTTCATCTCAGCCACCTTCCTCAAGATTTCGTAGGCAGCCATAGCCTTAACCTGAGCGTATGGGTTGGAGAAGCCTGCAGCCTTAACAGCCGTTTCAGCGTTAACTACTATTCTTGGAAGCTCGGGTTTTTCACCCTTCTTGACGGCTTCAATGACTTGGGCGAAGGCCTCCTGGAAAACGTTGAAAACCCCCGTTACGGATAAAACCTTAATGATGTCAGCGTTGAAGATGAGCATTTCTACGGGGTCGAGGAACTCCCTCCTCGCCCCAATCATGGCGTCTCCCTCAACGATGATGTAGCCGAAGCCCTTCTCCTCAATATCCTTCACTGCCTTCTTACCCGGAGCGTCGGTGACGGTTATGAGGGGGATTCCAGCCTCCTTCAGCTTCTCCCGAATCCTTTTCGGTCCTGGAAGAGCTGCATTTGGGCTTACAGACACTGCTAGGTCGGGCTTATAGGCTATAAGCCTCTCAGCTAGGTCTTCAGCCTGCTCCGGGGTTAGCTTCGCCCCGGAGCCGAAAACCCTGACATCTATATCCTCCCTTTCAGCCCTCTCATCCAAGGCTAGTTCGAGAAGGGGTGCAACACCAATGTTTCCAAGCTTGATAAAACCCAGCTTTACAACCATAATGCTACCCCCAAACAGCCTTTAGGGCGGCTTTCAACCACTAATATGAATAAACTTTTATTATTATCCTTTTATGGTTTCTTACTCGAAGATTTTCCAGCTAGGCTTGGATGTTCGAGCACTCCTTCTGGAACTGGCTTACGAAGCATGGGATGTCTCGGCTGGCTACGATCCAATTGTTTCCTCTTCTCGATTACGGATGTGAAAGGGCTTGTAGTCCTAGAGCTGAGCGGAGGCTACGATGTGAACATGGGAGACTATGTTAGGAAACCTTTAGGGTTGTGGATGAGCTTTTTGAAGCTTCCCGAGGAAAATTTAAGTCTAATTTTCCTTAGTAGTAATGAGTGTGCAAAGGTTTTGGAGGGTTGAGGGCTTGACGGAGATTGAGGATACTTTTGCAGAGGCCTTCCCCATGTGGGTTAGCCGAATTCTCATAACAGCGGAAAGCGAGAGGTGGGCCTTAACCTCGGCACAGGCTGCAACAGGCTTCGCCGTCTCCATCATAATGTCTCCAGCTGAGGCTGGAGTGGAGAGAACCGTTCCAGCCAGCGAAACCCCGGACGGTAGACCCGGAGTCCTCATTCACATCTACCACAACACGGGGTTTGGCCTCAAAGACCAGCTGATTAGAAGGG
>QMYD01000110.1 GCA_003662485.1 Candidatus Hecatellales archaeon
GCGTAGGGGCTTCGAAATCCTGGAGGAAATAGGCCTGGAGCCCTATGATAAGGCTCACGCCATGGTGGTGGTTAAACCTAAAAAGGCCTAACATTCTCCTCTTTTTTGAAGGGGCATGTGGGAGTACAGGGGATACGAGCGCTACCTCGCCCACCTGGATAGGCTGATTAAAAAGCTAAACGCCCACATGCCCAAGGATAGGAAAACCCTGGCTGAGCTTCTAGCTGAAGAGGAGCCCTGCGTGGAGGCTGTGGATGGCTCAAAAATCTACTTCAAGCGTGGAGACCTGGAAAGCCTTGCAGGAATCGTACCAAGAGAATTACATTACTCCCTACGTTTACCCATCGTGGTGGTTAGAAGGCTGGAGCTCGGCAAGGGCGTCTACGTGGTCTATGGGGGTAAAGCCGAGAAGAGGCTTGTAGCAGAGCTCTTAGGGCTTAGGAGAAGTGAGGGGGAAATCTACCTATACAAGCCTCAGGTAAGCGAACTCCTCTCAAAGCTTAAATCCCTCCTAACCATAGGCTTTGAAGCCCCCGAAGAATAGCTGGAGGCAATGAAGCTTGGAAGTTAAACGTTTAGGCCTGCCCTACCAGGAATTCGCCTTAAAGTTTTCCAGGTTCTCCTAACGAAGGCTGGATAGCTTCCATGGGCTTTAAACCAGCTTTCTAGGAAGCTTCTTGTCTTAGGGTCGGAGGGGTAGCCGCTTCCAAAATCCCCATAGGCCTCCCTAAGCCTCGCTATAACCTGATCCCTATGGACCTTCGCTAGGATGGAGGCTGCAGCCACAATGGGATACTTAGCGTCAGCCCCATGCTCTGAAACAATTTTAACCTTAAAGGGTAGGAGGCTGGACACCTGCCATGCAAATCTTCCCGCATCTACGTCGCAGGAGTCCAGGTAGGCTACCCTAGGCCTCAGCCTAGCGATAATCTCAGCGGCAGCCTTAGCCTCCAGGAAGTTAAGTCTTCTAAACTTCACCCCGCTACCCACTTTCTCATCGATTTCGCTGGGGGGAATCTCAACGACATGGTAGGCTTTAACGCTGGACTTAATCAGCTCAGCCAGCTTAGCCCTCCTAGTAGGCGTAAGCCTCTTAGAATCCTTAACTCCGAGTTCTTTGAGTTCTTCCATCTTATCTTCAGGGTGGAGAACTCCCGCTAGGACAAGTGGGCCGATGATTGATCCTCTTCCAGCATCATCAACCCCAACGGCCAGAATGTTTAAACCCTCCGAGAATAGTTTCAGTAGGGCTTCTTTAAACCTTTTTACCTGTTAGCAGTGTTATGCTTATTAAGGGCTGGAGAGGGGTTGCCTTCCAGGAGAGGCGAAGACCTCGAATACAAGGTCTTCAGGATGATTAAGAATAGGGGAGACAAGGGTATCCTCCAAAGCCAGCTTTGGAAGCGGATAAAGGCTACAAGCAGGGAGGGCTCTAGGATTTCGCTTAGACTTGAAAGGGCAGGCCTCATAGAGCGTAGGAGAGAGCTTCATGAGGGGAAGTGGACCTACAGGCTTGTAGCGAAGAAGAGGGCTGTAAATCCCCTCTCCATCCTCGACCTGCCCTGCGCCTTCTGCCCCAACCAGGATAAATGCGGGCTTGGAGGCCCTGTTTCCCCAGCTTCCTGCCCCCTCCTAGCCCAGTGGGTTGAGAAAACAGCCTACGAAGCCTCTAAGGGGAAGGTTAAGGCGGAAGTTGACGAGGAACTGGAGGCTTGAAAGAAGGCAGGACCACTACTACTGGAGGGCGAAGAGGGAGGGCTACCGGAGTAGGGCAGCCTACAAGCTGCTGGAAATCCACCGCAAGTATGGGCTTCTCAAACCAGGCTTTAAGGTTTTAGATTTAGGTTGCTCCCCTGGAGGCTGGCTTCAAGTAGCCCTAAACATCGTAGGCCCTAAGGGCAGGGTTCTAGGCGTTGACGTTAACCCCATCAAGCCCTTCAAAGCTGAAAACCTCTCCTTCCTCCAGTGCGACCTCAGGAAGCCTGAGCTTCCAAGCCTCATCTTGAAGAAGCTTGGCGGGAAAGCCGACGTGGTTCTATCAGATGCTTCCCCAAACATTTCAGGAGTTTGGGAGGTAGACCATGCAAGGCAGATGGAGCTGGCGGAGGCAGCCTACCGAACGGCCTTGGAAACCCTGAAGCCTGGAGGCAGCCTCCTCGTAAAAGTTTTTGAGGGAGACCTCTTAGAGGGCTTCAGAAAAACCTTAAAGGAAAACTTTGGGAAGGTTAGAATCGTCAAGCCTAAGGCTTCAAGGTCTAGGAGTGCTGAGGTCTACCTTCTGGCTGAAGGCTTTAAGGGCGGTTAAGTTAGGTCTTCAACGTACATGAGGGGGTAGCCTAGCTCTGGAAGATAGCGGAGGCAGGCCTTAACCCTAGCCCTCCCATAGGCGGTTTCAACCCTAACGTTAAGCTGGTCTCCCTTTAAAGCCTCATAACGCTTGTAGGGGTTTGAAGCCTTAGGCTGGCTTTTCAGCCTCTCAGCCGAAATAGAAATTCTCGTCTTCACCCTGAAGGGTTGGAGGCTGAAAGCCTGGGAGAAAGCCTCCCCGAGAAGCCTTAAAAGCCTGGGCTTCCTAGAAACGGGGAAGCCTACGAGCTGATGGTAGATGGCTCCTAAAGCTATTCCAGCCTCGAAGACGGCTCTCTCCCTAGCCGTAAGCTTGGGGCTAAAATATTTTTCCGCCGGGTCTTCCCCCATCATACCTATTCGCCTCCAACTCGGCTTTCAACGCTCCAAAGCTTATCACCTTCTTAGCTATGAAGTCATGTTTGTGAATGGACTCGTAGCTTCTAACCTTGAACAGGATCCTCGTCTTATCCGGAAGGTTTGGATACTTTTCAACGAACTTTTTCATCATGATCCTAACGGCGTCCTCGGCGAAGAGGGCTCTCTCCGCAGCTCTCAGAACAATGGCGCTTTCATCCTCACGCTTCAGAAGCCCATAGCTGGGGGCGCTCATAGACTCCTCCACGATCTCCGCAAGCTTGAAGGCGTCTATCTCCCTATTTCCAGGAACCTCGGTGACAAGAACTCCAAGGCTTCTCTGCATATGCGTAGCCAGCGGCACGCTTCTCAAAACCTTGTCGATGGTTCCATTGGGGAAGCCTTTCTCTCTAAGCTTAGCCCTAGCGTGGAAGGCTAGGAGTTCCTGAGCGCAGGGGCACGCTGTTACGCCTTCAACCTTAACCCCAATCTTCCTCGTGATTTCAACACCCCCCTCGGGCTTCTTCACCGCCACGGCTGAGGCCAGCAGCCTGTAGGGTTCATAGCTCCTATGCTCGCTCACCGGGGTTGTCTTCTCAAGGATGGCGTCTCCAGAAGCCTTCACCTTCGCCTTGCTCGCCTCCTTCTGCCTCCTCAAAATTTCCAGAGCCATCTCAGCGCAAACTCTTTCCAGCCTGTAGGCTTTACCTGCAAACTGGCTGAAAACCTCAATTATGGTTTCATACTGCCTTGAAGCGTGGATGCCCTTACGCCAGGCTGGAAGGTCAATGAAGGCTTCAAACCTTGGAACCACCACAATCCTCCTACCCTTATAGTCTTCAAAGCTTAGGGGGACCTTAACACCTACAACACCCACCTCGCTTAAAGGCACAGCCACGGGTGGAAGCTTATCTTGAACCTCCAAACCGTTTAGGCCTCCTAAAGGGGATGTTGGAAGTATTCGCCTTGAAGTAGTTAAGCCTTCCCATGGAGAGGGGAAAAGGCTAAAAAACGTCTTCA
>QMYD01000111.1 GCA_003662485.1 Candidatus Hecatellales archaeon
CCTGTGATAAGAGGGGAGCCCAGCTTGCCTTAGGCCTGGAAAGGCTTAGAAGGCTTACGGGGGCTGAGTTTCAGAGGGTAGGCTTATCCGCAACCATAGGTTCCCCGGAGAGGGTTGCCCGCTTCCTCGTAGGCTCCAACCGCCCCTACCGGATTGTGAAGGTTTCCGTGGCTAAGGATATGAGCCTCCAAGTGCTCTATGTTAAGCCTACACCCGAAGACGAGGAGGTGGCGGTGAAGCTTTACACCCACCCAGAGGTGGCTGCAAGGCTTAGGGTGATCAGGAAGCTTATAGAGGAGCATGGCTCTGTCCTCCTCTTCACCAATACGAGGGCTATAGCCGAGGTGCTGGCAAGCCGCTTCAAGGTTTGGGACCTAGACTTCCCCGTGAGCATTCACCATGGAAGCCTGGCTAAGCCCTCCCGCCTTATGGCTGAGCAAGGCCTGAAAACGGGAAGCCTGAAGGGTCTTGTATGCACCAGCTCGCTGGAGCTTGGAATAGATGTGGGGAGAATTAACCTCGTCATCCAGTATAACTCGCCTAGGCAGGTTACCAGGCTGATTCAGAGGGTTGGGAGAAGCGGCCATAAGATTGGAAGAATCTCCAAGGGTATTATCATAACTTTGGACTCCGACGACACCATGGAGGCTATGGCTATAGCTAGGAGAGCCCTACGGGAAGAGCTTGAACCCGTCCAGGTTCCAGAGAAGCCCTACGACGCCCTCTGCCATCAGCTAGCAGGCCTCCTAACAGAGCGGAACAGGTGGAGGTATAGTGAAGTCCTCGAAATGTTCAGTCGAGCCTACCCCTACGAAGGCTTAACCTCCAAGGACCTTGACAAGGTCTTAACCTACATGCATGACAGGTATCCAAGGCTTGCTTGGGTGGCCTTCGAAGACAAGGTTTTCCTACGCCCCCAACGCATCAAAAGCCTCTACGAATACTACTTCGAAAACCTTTCCATGATCCCGGATGAGAAGCAGTATCTGGTGGTGGATGAAACCAGCGACACGCCGGTGGGAATCCTCGACGAGGCCTTCGTAGCCGAGTATGGAGAGCCTGGGATCAAGTTTATTGTTAGGGGGAGCCCCTGGAAGATAACCTCCATCTACGGAGACCGCATCTACGTGAAGCCTGTAAACGATCCTACGGGGGCTATTCCAAGCTGGGTTGGGGAGGAAATACCCGTCCCCCTAGAGGTAGCCCTAGAAGTTGGAGCCATCCGAAGATTTGTGGAGGAGCAGGTTAAAGCTGGGAAAAGCGAGAGGGAAATCGTTGAAGCCCTCTGCGCCAGGTATCCTGCACCCCCCTCAACAGTGGCTGAAGCTATCCGAGAGGTGGTTGAGCAGGCTTCGAAGGGCCTCCCCATCCCCACCGACAAGCTGATAACCGTGGAGGAGTGGAAAGGCTACCTCATCCTCCAATGCTGCTTTGGAACTCTCGTAAACCGGACGCTGGCAAGGGTTCTAGGCCAAATCCTCTCCGAGGAGTATGGTGTAGACGTAAGGCTTCAGGAGGACCCCTACCGGATAGTCTTGGAGAAGGCTGGGGGGCTGACGGGTGAAGCCCTGAAAAGGCTTCTCCTTGAACTCCCCGGAAAGGATGTGAGGAGCATAGCCCTAAACGCAGCCGTGAAAACAGGCCTCTTCAAGCATAGGCTTGTCCACGTGGCGAGGAAGTTTGGAGCCCTAGCCAAAAGCGTAGACTTCACCGATTTCAGCCTACGCCAGCTGGTTCGAAGCTTTGAGGGAACCGTCATCTTCGAGGAGGCCTTAAAGGATGTGGAGGCTAACGACATGGACTTGCCAGGCCTCCTCCACGTTTTAGAGCTTATCCGCAATGGGGAGATAAGGGTTGAAACCGTTAGGAGGCGTAGGACGCCAACCCCCATAGCCAGAATAGGCATCCAGAGGATAAGCAGGAAAACCGATATTATCCCCACAGATAAGCTTAAAGGAATCCTTGTGGAGTCGGCGAGGGCTAGGCTTCTAAACGAGGCCTTAGTCCTCCTCTGCCTAAACTGCTGGGAGTACGTGGAAAACGTTAGGGTTAAAAATCTTCCAGACCCCATTAAATGCCCCCTCTGCGGCTCCACCAGGATTGGAGTTGTGAAGGAGGATTTGGAGGAGGTTCGTAGGATAGCTGAGAAGAGGGGTAAAAACCTGAAGGGTAGGGAGCAACACATCCTCGAGCAAGCCCTAGAAACAGCTGAACTCGTGGAGGAATACGGCTTCCCAGCCGTCGTAGCCCTAGCAGGCCACAGGCTTAAGGCGAGGGATGTGGAGGAAATCCTTGAAAGGGAACCCCACCTTGGGGAGCGCTTCTACGAAATGGTTTTGGAGGCTGAGAGGGAGGCTCTCAAACGGAGGTTCTGGTGAAGCCTTGAGGGCTTGGGGTGCCCTAATCCTCGCTGGAGGGGAAAGTAGAAGGCTTGGAACTCCCAATAAGGCCCTTCTAAGCCTTGGAGGTCAAACCCTCATAGGCAGGGTTGCAAGTCAAGCCCTAAAACTCTGCAAAACCATCGTTGTCTCGCTAGCGCTTGATGCAGACGAGGAGGCCTTCAGGAAGACTCTCCCAGCTGGCGTTCAATTTGTAAGGGATGAGGTTAAGGGTTTAGGACCTCTCGAAGGCTTGAGGCAGGGGATGCGGAAGCTTGAAAGATTAGGCGTGGAATACGCTTTAACCCTGGCCTGCGATCTCCCCTTCCTAAACGTGGAAGCCTTAAGGTTTATGTTGGAGGAGGCGGAGAGGCTTAGGGTTGAAGCCTTAATTCCCAGGTGGCCGAACGGCTTCACCGAGCCCCTCCACAGCGTCTACCAGCCTAAGCCCATGCTCCAAGCCCTCGAGGAAGCTATAACTGCGGGGGAAAGCCTAATCATGGAGGCTGTTGGAAGGCTTAGCAGGATTTCCTATCTTAGCGTGGAGGAGTTGAGAAGGTTTGACCCCCAACTCTTAACCTTAACCAACATAAATACGAGGGAGGATTTAGAGAGGGCTAAGCGAATGCTACGGCTGGGTTTAGCTGGAGGCTGAAAGGGGCATGGTTAGGGTGGCGGGGGTTGACCCTGGAACAGGAAGCTTCGACGTATGCGTGCTGGAGAATGGGGTTTTCACCTATGGCGAGTCCATTCCAACAGGAGAGGTTTTCGAAAACCCCAGCCTCCTCGTTGAATGTTTGAGGAGGGTTGGCCCCCTAGACTTGATAGCCGGCCCCTCAGGCCACGGCCTACCCTTAAAGCCCCTATCCCAGGCTGGGGAAGCTGAGCTTAGGCTGGCAGCCCTAGTTAGGCCAGGTGAGGGGGGAAGCCTCCTAGGCCTTAGAAAGGTTCTCCAAAGGCTTAAAGCTTCAAACCTTCCCGTGGTGATGCTTCCCTCCGTAAAGCATCTGCCCACCATACCCCTCCACAGGAAGATTAACCGGATAGACCTTGGAACAGCTGACAAGCTCTGTGTGGCCGCCTTAGGAATCGTGGACCAGGCTGAAAGGCTTAGCATACCCTACGCTGAGGCCTCCTTCATCCTAGCCGAACTAGGCTACGCCTACACGGCGATCCTGGCCGTAGAGGGAGGGGAAATTGTAGCAGGCCTTGGTGGAACCCTTGGAGGCCTAGGCTTCCTTTCACCTGGATGCCTCGACGGCGAGGTAGCCTACCTCCTGGGCAGGGTTTCCAAGAAAACCTTAACCAGCGGCGGCGCCTTCCACATTGCACGCCTTCCAAGCCC
>QMYD01000112.1 GCA_003662485.1 Candidatus Hecatellales archaeon
ACCCCAGATTCGTTGGTATAACGTTTTATCACAAATTCTCTAAAATAGTATGGGTCTTTGAGGGCGAGCCCTGTGTTCCTGGTATAGGAGGAGTCATGTGTAAGAGGGTTTACGTAGATGTAGAGAGTGGTGAAGTGTATTAAGTTCTGCAGGAGCGCTGGGGGTGGGATTTGAACCCACGAGGGGCAGAGCCCCACAGGCTTAGCAGGCCTGCGCCCTACCAGACTAGGCGACCCCGGCTCTTTCCTGCAAATAATTAGGTTTGGGGCTGATTTAAGGTTTGGGGAAGAGGAGTTTTTCTATGGTTTGAAGGGTTTCGATGCCTTTTACTTCTTGAGGGAGTTGGGGTAGGGGGGTGAGCCTGTAGTGGACGTAGGCCTTAAGCTGGTTTAGGTAGTCCTTCTGCATGGCTGAACGCTTCCTATGGAAACTGCAGGAGCATTCATCCCCTACGAGCTGGTTCACCACGACTCCTCCTATGCGGATTCCATGAGCCTCAAGCTCCCTCACCAACCTTGCAGTTTGCCTTACGGCTAAGGCCTCAGCGATCGTAACTAGGATAGCTTGGGTCTCCTTGTCCCTAAGCATTTGAAGGATTTTCCAAGATAAGTTTTCCCATTCTTTGATAACAGTTAGGGGGTTTCTTTTCAGCTTCCCCCCAGCCAAAACCTCCAATGTCCTCCGAATTTTCACGTAGAGCCATGCTGCTTCCCGGAGGTGTCTATAAAACTTTTCTTGAAGCTTAAGGAGGGACAGGGTGCCTCCCGCCGGAGCGGTATCCCAAACGATCACATCGTAACCTCCACCCTCATAAAGGTCTAGGATGTAGCTCAGCGAGAATTCTTCGCTGATTCCAGGGGCGTTGGCAACATATTCAATTATTTCCTCACCCACAGGTAGGAAGGAGGAAGCAACCTCGTAGACCTCCCGGCCAAACCTAGCCTTCCACTCTTCAATGATCACTTCATAGTCAAGCTCTACGGCGTGAAGATGGCTGAAGCCTTCAACTTTCCTAACCTCCCTACCAATTTCCATCTCCAGAATATCGGAGAGGGAGGGAGTGGGATCAGTTGAGAGCAGAAGGGTTTTAAGATGGTTTTTGGCGAAGTGTAGGGCTGTGGCAGCTGCGCAAGTGGTCTTGCCAACTCCACCCTTCCCGCAGAACATTAAAAGCCTAGGCCTCTCAGAGTCTAGATAAGTCAGGCCCTCCTCCCTCAAGCCTAAGCCTCCCAACAAAAGCTTTAAGGGCAGCCGCTTTTAATTCGTTACCGGAAAGCACAAGAAAAAAGAATAAAACTTAATCCTGTGAAGGGGGCTGAGGGGAAGGCCACGATCAGAGACAAAGTATCAACATTAAGGTTGAAAGGTGCCTCTTCAATACTATTCTCCGAAAGAGTGAAAGTAGATAAATTATACCTAAGTTTGAGATTCTATGCTTAAGAAGTCAGCTTGGCTATTCTTTCCGAAAGGAGGGTCAACCCTCTTTTTAGGAGAAAGGTTGCGAGTAGCTCGTAAAATTTTGGTTTTAGGGAGAGGAGGAGGCTTCTGGCTGGGTAGAGGTCTCCGCTGGGGATGGTCTCCCTCAGCTTTAGCCCTCCAACCTCAGCCTTTTCAGCCTTGGTTAGGGTTTCCAGCGTTTCCAGGCCTTCCTCCTCACCTATGATTCCATAGTCGATTTTCGCTTGGAGGAGTTCTCTTGCAGCCCCATAGGCTGCCCTCACGATTTCAGCCCTACCCATCCACCTAGTCTCATAATTCAGCATTTCACTCCAACTCCGGGATGCCTCTAAAGCCTTCACGTGGCTTTCAAAGCTTTTGAAGTGTAGCTTGTAGCCGAAGGCTTCAGGCCTATCGTAAACGAGGCTTCCCGGGTCTATGAAGGGTGCCAGCGGAGCCATGAAGGCGTTGAGGAAGCGGCTTAAACGTTTCTCGCTTAGAAGCCTCCTAAAGTATTTCGGGGTTTCTAGGGCTGAATGGTAGGTTTGCCCTGGAAGGCCCACCATGAAGTAGAGGTCTAACCTTTCGAAGTCTAAGCTGTAGGCCTGCATGATGAAGGCTTCAAGCTCCCTGTTCCCATATTTTCTCCCAAAGGCAGCTCTAACCGCCTCCTCATGGCTTTCCGGGGAGATTTGAAGCCTAACCCTCTCCGAGGTTTTCCTCAGAAGCTTTAGGGCTTCAAGGCTGGGAGGAGTGAAAAACTCGTAGATTAGGGGTGAGTCAAGCTTGGCCTCCCGGAGAAGTCTTGAAAGCTCCTCAAGCCTTTTAAGGCCTGCCAACTGGAGGTCCCCAACAACGAAAACGGGAATCCTAGCATACTCTAAAAGCGAGAGGATTTCCCAGGCTATTTTAGCGGGGGACTTGAAGCCTAAACGGTTTCGGAGGAGGTAGCGGCCGTAGGTGTAGGATGAACCTCCACAGGTTATGCAGTTGTGGGGGCAGCCCTTCACCGTCAGCGCCAAGCCTATTGGCTCCCTCATAAACCTAGCGAAGGGTATGGGGGAGGGCCATGAATCCAGAAACTCCCTAACAAGGTATCCATAGTCTATGGCGTAGTTGTCAAGGCTTTCAGGAGCCGGCCTAAGCCTGTTAAGCTTAACCCTCCCCTCCCGCCTCCAAGCTAGGTTATCAACATCTTCAAGGTTGGGCTTCCCTTTGGAAAGCCTGCTTAAAAGTTTTTCTACGGTCTCCTCGGTTGTATCCCCAAGGGCTATGGCGTCGATGAAACCATAGTTTTCGAGGAGGGTTTTCCAGAAGAAGGTTGAGGTTAGTCCTCCCAGTAGGAGGAAGCCTTCGGGGTGAAGCCTTTTAACCAGCTCTGCCACCCTAAGGGCTCCTTGAGCATGAACCAGCCAGTGAAGGTCTACACCGTAAACCCTCGCCTCCAAACGCTTCAAAGCCTCTTCAACATTGAAGTCGGAGTCAAGCAGCATCCTAGCAGCCAAGTTTAAGATTTTAACTTTGAAGCCTTTCCCAGCTAGGTAGGTGGCTAGGCTTAGGAAGCCTGCAGGGTAAAGCTCAAAGATGGGAGTAGAGGGGATGAGGTCGCCTATCGGCCCATAATGCAGCCTCCTACGCCTAAAATCGTAAACGCTTGGAGGATGAATTAGAAGCAAGTCAACCTGTTTAAAGACCCCTCTCCCCCAGCAGCATTAGCTGGTGGGGCCGGCCGGATTTGAACCGGCGATCTGGCGGGCCCAAGCCGCCAAGCATAGACCAGGCTAGCCCACGGCCCCAAACCTCGGCCATCAAAAATTCTATCATTAACGCTCTTAAAAATGTTAGAAAGCTTTTTTTGGCTATAAGTGTCTTTTCTTTGGGGTTAGATCTTTGAGGGCTGGTTTTGCTGGCTGTGTTAGGGATGGAAGACTCCTCCTAGATGAGTTGGTGGACGGCCTTTCGCTAGCTTTGAACACTAGGGAAGGCGTGGTTGTGGTTTCAGGATGCCCCACGCTGGAATCGTTAACATCGTGGAGAAGGCCTTAACCGTGGTGGGGGTGGAGAAAGTCCGAGCGGTGATAGGAGGCTTCCACCTCGTCGAAGCCTCAGATGAAAGGGTGAAAAACACCATTACGGCGCTTCGAAGGCTGGGTGTAAAAGAGGTTTACACGGGCCACTGCACGGGC
>QMYD01000113.1 GCA_003662485.1 Candidatus Hecatellales archaeon
CCACGATTTCGCTTCTCAACCCCTCACAGCCTCCTCAAGGATTCTAGCCATAAGCCTCCTAAGCTTGGGGATGGCCTGCCTCCCAGCTTCAGCCATGAAGCGCTTCCCAGGGAAGCCCGGATGGTGCACCCTCCTAGCGAAAACCTCCTCACCCCCAACGGTGAAGTGGAGGGCCCTAGCAGCCTTAGCCTCAACTAGGTGAGGCCTAACCCCAAACTCAACGTAAGCTGCGTAGGGGACGGTTGGCCCCACGAGCACTCTTCCACCCTGAAGCCTTGCGATAATGCTTCTCCTAAGCCTCCCCGTTCTAACCGGAGCCCTCCTCCTCGCCTCCTCAACGAGGAGTCTTCCAGCCTCCCCGAGAAGCCTTTCAAGGATTCTCCTGCCTTCAAGCCTGCTCAGCCTCTGAAGGGCTTCGGAGGCTTCAACCCTGAGGGTGGGTTCAGCCAACCCCTCCACCTTTAAGGCTTTCCGTGGAGGTGTAGTAGCCTCCAAAGGTTTCCCTAATGTAGGCTTCTAGGGCTTCTAGAGCCCTCCTCCGCCAAACGTGGATTTTATCCTGGCTTCCCCCGCCTCCAGCTAGCCTATCCTCCTCGAAGAGGGCTGCAGCGAGGTCTGCGGAGGCATCTCTAACCATTTGGGGTGGATTGGCAAGCGGCACCTCCACGTAGGGTTTAAGGAGGTTGTCGATGAAAGCGTCGGCTGAAGCTATCTTGGCCTGGAGAACCTCATCCCTACTCGTGTCTGAAGGGTCTAAGCCCAGCCTCTCCTTAACCATTTCAAGGCTTGCATAGCCCAAAGGCTCCGCCTCCACGTTTAAAGGCTAAAGTTTAAGCGGGGAAAAAGGGGGGAGGGGGAGGAGGCCTACCTCAGCCTGTTGCGGGAGTTTTGATTTCGACAACGGCTTTTGGGTCTACGAGGACGACGCCGAAGGTGTGGGTTCCCGTCAGCTTAACCTTCCTGTTCACAGTGTCCCTTTCCGTTTCCACTTGGAGTTCCCTTTTCGGGGCTAGCGTTACAGCCTCCCCTGCCTTCATGAGGAAGGCTGACTTCTTATGGTTGGCGGTGTCGTGCTCTGGTAGGTAGTGGGCTACCACGATGCGAACTCCCATGAACTCGGTGAATCTTCCCTCCCTAACGGCTTCAGGGCTGATGTAGGCTAGGCTCTGGCTTCCAGCAACCTCCTTGAGTAGGGCCTCGTACATGGCTGGGGAGAGAACAAGGATGGCCTCCCCAGGTGAAACCTGCTTTCCATTGGACTGGAGGAGGCTTAGGGCTTCAGCCACCCACTCAGCCTTGAAGGCTTCAGCCTCCCCAGACTTGTCGAGTTCAGGAACCTCCCCGCTGGCCATGATGGTGTCGAGGATAACCCTGTCCTCAGCTCTAAGAGCTGCCTTAGAGAAAACTTCCTCAGCCCTAGCCAGCAGCTCAGCATCAAACTTCTCCAGGTCTGCGTAGGATATTTGAATGTAGGCTCCAGCCTCCCTCAGGGTGGTTTGAAGAGTTCCAAGGATTCCCGTCTTCTCAGTTAGGCTTTCCCCAACACTGGTGAGAATGTCCATGTCGAAGTCTTTAACGTAGGGTATGTTCACAGTGTCTCCAGCTTTCCCGGTTAGGAGGTCGGTAACGTTCACGTACTGGCGTAGGTGGGCTGCCAGCTCATGCTCCGCCACCCTGATGGGGGTGAGCCACTGCTCCCTCAGGCTTCCAGCCTTAAGCCTCTCCAAGAGCTCGCTAGCCCTATTGGAGGCTTCAACAACACCCTTCCCCTTGACTTCCTCAGGCTTTAAGACTTCTGGGAGTCTTGAAAGGTTTTCAGCGAGTTTTTCCTGCTGCTCCCTCAGCCTTTTAACCTCCTCCCTAACCTCCTTCAGCTCCGGGTTTTCTCCTGTCTCAGCCTTCTTTTCTCCACTGGATTCCATGGTCTCACGCTCCTGAGCTTGAAGGTTAAGCTTTTCTAGGAGGTTTTCAACTACTTCCAGGCTGGTTTCGGGTATGCCTGGAACGGCTACAAGGCTTAGCTCCCTGAAGGATAAACCCCTCGGAATTCTACCGTCTACGGGTTCGACAACCTCGTAGTCTGCGGCTATCGACACATGGCTTATGAGGCCCGCCCTAATCTTCTCCGCCACCTCCTCATCGTAGATTTCAGCCTCGTAGAGGATGGCCTTCTCCGCCTCATCCCACCAGGCGTTTAAAACCCTGCCCACAGCCTTCCCAGCTGAAACATGCTCAATGTATACGGGTTTACCCTTCAGGGTTTCAGCCGCAGCCTTAAGCTCCTCCTCCACGTAGACGTTCAGGTTTCTGCTTTTCCCAGCCTTGATGGCTATGCCCCTAATTTTCAGGGGCTCCTTTAGGGTGAAGGCTTCAACCCACCTAGGCATTTCTCATCCCTCCTCTGGGATGGGGATTCCGAGAAGCCTGAGCATGGCGAGGGCTTGCCTCCTAGTTAGGACGCCTGTTTCCACCAGCCTGACGAGGTCTTGAAGCCTAAGCCTTTCAACCCCAGCCTTAGGGCTCCCCCAGTTCAGCCTTGGAACATACCTAAAGCCTTCAGCCTCCACGAGAATCCTGAAGATTTCCCCCTCAACCTTCCTCTTAATGTAGCGTTGGAGCATGCGGACCTCCCTGTCTACGGCTTCAAGCATGGTTCTAGCAGAAGCCTCCGTGGCGTTTCGAAGCCAGCTTAGGAGGGGGGCGCCCAAACCCTCGAAAATCTGCCTCTCCACCATGTTGAAGTAGTATTCGAAGCGAGCCCTAGGGTCAACGGGTATAGGTTTAACCTCAATATTCCCCGTGGTTATAGGGTCTTGGTCTGGTTTAAGCTGCTCCAAAACCTCTTTAAGCCTTTCAGCGTCAGCCCTGCTTGGAACCCTCCAAATCACCCTAGGCGAAGCATACCTTCGCAGGATTAACCCCATATCCTCCAGTGCTTTAGCCTTAACCTCTAGGAGCCTGGTTATGTGGTAGATGATTCCGAGGCCGTAGGCTTCAGTTCCAGCCACATTCCACTTGAAGTGGACGATTTCCCTAGGCCTAAAAGTGATGGTTAACCCTGCGAGCTGCTGCCTGTAGCCTTCAACCTCGCCGTAGGGGTTTCGAATAACCCTAACACTGGCTGGGGGAAGCCTCTTCAACCCTGCAAGCCTCTGCTCCCTGAAAACCCTCTCGAGGAAGCTGTTCCCATAGATGAGGAGGTCCTTTGCCACCTCGAAGAGGAGGCTGTCTAGGTTAACCTGCTCCCCAAAGCTGTCCACCAGCCTTTTCGCCTCAGCCTGCTCGGGGTCGGCTGGATTCTCAACCGTAGTATAGTAGCCCGCCCCAGCCACCATTCCAGCCAGCATTTCCACAGCCCGGAAAACCATGCCATCCGTCTTGTAGTAGTATTCGAGCTTCTCAAAGCCTGGGGGGTGGGGTTCACCAGTAGCCCTCCATAGGGCTGCCCCCGGAACCACTAAGCCTCTCCGCTCCCAAATCCTGGCTAAGGCCTCCCTAAGCCTTCTAAAAGCCTTCAATCAACTTTCACCTCCCCAAGCCTTTCACGCCTAGGACGGTGGCCTCCCCTCCCCTAAGCGCCCCATAGACGGCGAGGGTGAAAGCCCAGAATACGTC
>QMYD01000114.1 GCA_003662485.1 Candidatus Hecatellales archaeon
GATTGCACGCTATTTGAGGCTTAAAGGCGAAAGGGTGCTCTACGTGAGCGGCTCAGACGAGCATGGAACCCCCATAGAGGTTGAAGCCTTAAGGCTTAAGGTTCCCCCGAGGAAGCTCACCGACGAAAACCATGCGAAGGTGAAGGAGCTCTTCGACAGGTGGCATATATCCTTCGACAATTACACTAGGACGGAGAGCCCTATCCACGTAGAGTTTGTAAGAGACTTCTACTTGAAGGTTTACAGGAATGGGTATGTTTTCACTAGGGAGGAGGAGCTCCCCTACTGCCCTAAGTGTAGGCGGTTTCTCCCAGACAGGTTTGTTCAGGGAGTATGCCCTCGCTGCGGCTACCCAGAAGCCTATGGAGACCAGTGTCCAACTTGTGGTGCGCCCTTAGATCCCAGGGAGCTTGGAAGTCCCCACTGCACTATTTGCGGTTCAACCCCCGAGGTTAGGGCTACCAAGCACTGGTATTTCGATTTGCCAAGCTTCACTGAGAAGCTTGAGAAATACGTGGAGGGGAATCCCAGGCTTCCGGAGAATGCGAGGAATTTCTCGCTTAGGCTTATAAGGGAGGGGCTTAAACCACGCTCGCTAACCAGGGATATAGGCTGGGGGATACCTGCACCCTTCCCCGGGGCCGAAGGCAAAACCATCTACGTTTGGATGGAAGCCGTGTTAGGCTACATTTCAGCCACCATAGAGTATTTTAGGCTGAGGGGGGAGGAGGAGAGGTGGAGGGAGTTCTGGTTTGACGGCGCCAGAGTAGTCTTCTTCATCGGGAAGGATAACATACCCTTCCACACCATTATCCTTCCAGCCCTCCTCATGGCCACAGGTGAAGGCTACGAGCTTCCCTGGACGGTTAGCTCCACCGAATTCCTCATGTTTGAGGGTAAGAAGTTTTCCAAAAGCCAGAGGATAGGCGTCTGGATAGATGAAGCCTTGGAAATGTTCCCCGCAGACTACTGGCGGTACACGCTTCTAAGCATTAGGCCTGAGGTTAGGGATACCAACTTCACTTGGGAGCTTTTCCTCGAAAAGGTTAACTCAGACCTAAACGACACCATTGGAAACTTCGTTCACAGGGCGCTAACCTTCCTCTGCAAGTACTTCAACTGTAGGGTTCCAGCACCCTCAACCCTAGACGACTACGACAGGAGGATGCTGGAGGAAATCGAGAAGGCGAAAAAAGAGTTCGACAGCCTCCTCCACCAGATGAGGATTCAGCAAGCCGTCCAGGTGGTTGCAGACCTCCTTAGAAAGGCGAACAAGTACTTTAATGATAAGGAGCCATGGAGGGGTGGAGTTCAAGCCTCCTCCACCCTCAACGTCTCCATGAGGGTGGTGGCAGCCCTAACCGTACTTCTTGAACCCCTCATCCCCGAAACGGCTGAAGCCTTGAGGAAGCAGTTGAAGCTAAGCCTAGCTGAAGCCTTAGAGAAGCCTGTTGAAGGCTTGGAGGTTGAGAAGCCTAAACCGCTTTTCAGGAAGATTTCCAGGGAGGAGTTAGCTGAGAAGGGTGGGGCTGAAGCTGGAGTAACCCCGCAGGATGTGGCTAAACTGGGTTTAAGGGTTGCGAGAATCATAGGGGTGGAGGAGGTTCCCAAGGCGAGGAAGCTTTACAAGCTCAGGCTTGACCTTGGAGGAGGCTTAACCAAGCAAACGGTTGCAGGCCTCAAAGAGTATTACAGCCCCGAGGAGCTGCTGGGAAAGCTCGTGGTGGTGGTTTCAAATATGAAGCCTGCTAAGCTCATGGGGGTAAACTCCGAGGTTATGCTCCTCGCAGCCTCAGAGGAGGGGAAGGTAGCCATCCTAGTTCCGGAGAAGCCTGTTAAGCCGGGAAGCAGAATCTTCTAAGCTGGAAAAGGCGATGATAAAACTCAAAATAGATTTGCACGTGCACACCAACTATTCAGGGGACAGCCGGCTAACCCTTGAGGCCCTAGCATCCTCCGCCCTAGAAAAGGAGCTCGACGGGGTTGCCATAACAGACCACGACACCTGCGAAGCCCTTAAGAGGGTTGAGAAGCTTGAAAGACAGGGGTTAATCGTAGTTCCTGGAATAGAGATTTCCAGTGCTCAAGGCCACATTCTCGGCTTAGGGATAAGTGAAGCCGTACCTCCAGGGCTTCCCGCAGCCGAAACGGTTAAAGAGGTGAAAAGGCTTGGGGGGATAGCTGTTGCAGCCCATCCCCTCTGCCCCTTCAAGAAAAGCGTGGGGGAGGAGGTGCTGAGGAGGGTTAGGTTTGACGCCGTCGAGGTGCTTAACGCCTCAACCCTCCCCATCATCTACGGTTCGGAGGCTGGAAGGCTTGAAAGGCTCTGCAGGGAGCTGGGGCTTCCAATGGTTGGGGGAAGCGACTCCCACACTCCAGAAACGGTTGGCCGAGCCTACACGCTGGTGGAGGCTGAGGAGAGAACGGTTGAAGCCGTGATGGAGGCTTTAAGGAGGGGTAGGGTGACACCTGGAGGAGAAAGAATAACCCTTAGGGAAGCCCTAGGCAGGCTTGGAATGAAGCTCAGACAAAAATTTGGGGTTTGAGGGTTTAATCCTCCTCAAGCTGGTCTAATCCCAGCTCTTCCAAGAATTCTAAACCCGAAACCTCTCCCACCTCAAAAGGCTCCTCCAAATCCTGCAAGTCTAAAACCTCCGTGAGGGGTTTATTCTTCACGAGAGGGATGGTGATTACTTTCATCAACCTCTCTCACCTGCATCCTATAGGGAAAGAAGAAAATTTATGTCCAGCGTATTTAATCTGTATTTTTCAGTGAATACCAATCCTTATTCCATATATAAAGATGATTGGTGGGATTTCCTTCCACCTGGCTCTGGAGGTGTAAATCTCCCCTTCGGATAAGGGCATTTTAAACATGAACTTACATTAGGGTTTAAGGCAGCCTTTCAGCTTTAAGATAGTATTTCTCGGCTTGGGTAATCCTTACCCTCACTGTTTCGCCTAGGAAACCATTAGAGACCACTACGGGCTTGTAGGCATGGTTTCTTCCGATAAGGCTACCCTTCCACCCCTCCTCGTCAACTAGGATTTCCCCCTCCCATCCAAGCCACCTCCTATTCCTCTCCAGCGCGATTCGGCCTGCCAGCTCCGCCAGCCTGCGACTTCTCTCCTTCACCACTTGGGTTGGAAGCTTCCTCATCCGGCTTGCAGGCGTCCTAGGCCTAGGGTAAAACTTTGAAAGGTTAACTACGTCAGGCTTCACCCTTTCAAGCAGGCTGACGGTCTGCTGGAAGTCCTCCTCTGTTTCGCCTGGGAAGCCGCAAATCACATCAGTGGCCACCGTTAGATCTTGGAGGCGGCTCCTAAAGGCTGAGATGATGGCCTCAAAGTCTCGGCTGGTGTAGGGCCTATTCATAAGCCTCAAAATCCTGTCGCTCCCACTCTGAACGGGGATATGGACGAACTTGAAAATCTTCGGATTTTCAAAAGCCTTTACCACCCTTCCAAGGATGGGCTTCAAATGGTTGGGGTTCATCATTCCAACCCTAACCTTGAAGTCCCCCTCAACCTCCACTATCCTTTCCAGAAGCTCAGCAAGGTTTGACTTTAAGTCTAAGCCATAGCAGGAGAGGTCCTGGC
>QMYD01000115.1 GCA_003662485.1 Candidatus Hecatellales archaeon
CATTTAGAGGAGTATGGAGAGTTATAGCCCTACTTTCATCGATGGATAGGTTGCCGCCTGAAGAGGCAATAGCCATGGCTACTGGAAATACCGCACGAATCTATGAATTAGAGTCGGGAGTTATTAGGAAGGGGATGGCTGCAGATCTAGTAGCGATTGATACACCAATAGGCTCGCCAGGAAGAGATGCCCTGGAAGCTTTAAAAGAGGGCAATGTTCCCGCTGTTGCGATGATTATGATTGATGGAGAGGTGAAAAGCTTTTGGGGGAAAAACACCGAACCTCCCATGCGGAGAGTAGAAGTGAAGTATGTGAAGAGGGGTTAGCTATGAGAGGGGAAAACGTAACCATTAATCCTTTCAAGCAGCTATTGGCTGATCCCAGAGACTACTTAAATTTAGTCTATTCTCCATGAGTGGGGGTGGATCGCTTGTTTGGATGGGCAGGTTCTATTCTTCGAGTGGACTTAACCACCGAGAGAGTTTCAAAGCATAGTCTACCTAAAGAATTAGCTGTCTCATTTATAGGTGGAAGAGGCTTAAACTCAAGAATTATCTATGAAGAAGTGGCTCCTAAAATTGATCCTTTAAGTCCTGATAATGTAGTAGTGATTGGGGCTGGCCCGCTCTGCGGAACAATCGCCCCATCATCTGGCCGGGTGACTGTAACATTCAAATCACCACAAACAGGAATTCTGGGGGATGCAAATGCTGGGGGACACTTCGCCCCAGAGTTAAAATTCGCTGGTTATGACCACATAATAATAAGGGGGAGAGCGGAAAAGCCAGTTTATATTTGGGTGGATGATGACCATGTGGAGATAAGGGATGCTAAAGACCTCTGGGGTCGTGATGTACGAGAAACCACGCAAATAATCAGGGAGGATATGGGTGATGAACATATTCAAGTAATGTGTATTGGTCAAGCAGGAGAGAACTTAGTGAAGTTTGCTGCTTTAGTCTGCAATTCAACAAGAGCTGCAGCTAGATGTGGTGGTGGAGCTGTATGGGGGTCAAAAAATCTTAAGGCGGTAGCGGTTAGGGGAACTAAATCAGTAAAAGTAGCGGATCCTGAAAGGTTCATGGAGGTGGTAGATAGAGCCCGTGAAGGAATCGTAAATCACCCTTTTATTAAGCAGGTTGTTTCAGTCTACGGGACAACCTTCTTAACCTTGTCAAACAACTCTATAGGCCGTCTACTTACAAGGAACTCACAGCAAGGATTCTTTGAGGAAGCCTTCAAAATCTCGGGTGATGTCTTCCTAAAAAAGTATGTAGTTAAATCTAAAGGATGCTTCTCCTGTCCAATCCATTGTAGCCATTACTTCATCGCCAGAACCCGTGACTCCTTAATAGCTAGTGAAGGAGTTGAGTTTGAAGCACTTTCATCCTTTGGAGCTCGATGTGGAAACTCTGATTTCGAAACAATCCTGAAAGCTGTAGACCTTGCAAACAGGTACGGGTTAGACGCTATTTCCTGTGGAGGTGTGATAGCCTTTGCCATAGAATGTTTCGAGAAAGGCCTTCTTACAGAGGGTGACACAGATGGTATAAAACTGAGGTGGGGGGATGGCGAAACAATAATTCAACTCATACATAAAATAGCATTTAGACAAGGTTTCGGAGACGTGCTTGCTGAGGGAACGAGAACTTTGGCTGAAAAGATTGGTGGAGAAGCTAAAAAATTCGCTATGTGCATTAAAGGCCTTGATGTGAACAATGGTGACTATAGGGGGTTTGTTGGAAGAGCATTATGCCAGGTGACTTCGACTAGAGGTGCTTGCCACCTCAGAGGTGGAGGGGCGTATGAGACCCATGGAAAGCCTGAAATGGCAGAGAAAGTGTTCGGATTTAAAATAGGTGCTCCACCCGAATACCATATGAAGGCTGAAGCAGCCATCTGGATGGAAAACTTCGTTGCAGCTGCAGCTTCAGCTGGATTATGCGTATTCGCAACCCAATGGTGGAGGCCAGAGTTTGTGAGTCCTGAAATACTTGCTGAAATGCTTAGCTCTGCAACTGGCATAAAGTATTCGGCGAATAAAGTTATGGAGGCAGGTGAGCGAATATTCAATGTTGAAAAGCTTTTTAATGTTAGGGAAGGCTGCACGTCAAAGGATGATGCACTACCTAGGCGGTGGATTGAGGAGCCTCAACCTACTGGTCCAACTAAGGGTGAAAAGTTTGATGAGGAGAAGTTTAAGAACCTGCTAAGGAGGTATTATAGGCTTAGAGGGTGGGATGAAGATACGAGTATTCCGAAACCTGAGACTTTAAAAAGACTTGAACTAGAGGATTTACCTAAAGCTGCTAGATGCTAAGGGTCTTGACACAAAATTCAAACCAACAATATTGTAGCATCATGCTGATTGCGGTCGGTGGTAATAATGGTAGACCTAACAGTTAGATTTGCTAATGTTGAGTTTGAGAATCCGGTGATTGTTGCATCTGGAGAAGCCACTACCAACTTTGAGCGTATGAAGAAATGTGTGAAAGCCGGGGCTGGAGGCCTGGTAACTAAAACTGTTACTACTATCAGAGAGGCTAGGAGAGCTCTTAGGCCAAGGTGGGCTATTGTTGATAAAAAGGGGTTTCCTGAAATATTTACCTTCTACTCCATTGGCGTCCTATCTCAATATGAGCCGGAAAGGTTTGCTGAGGAGGTTAAAAGAGCGAAGAAGGAGCTGAAGGTTCCCATTATTGTTAGCATAATGGGTAAGGAGTTTGATGAGTGGGGTTATCTAGCCAAATTAATGGATGAAGCTGGGGCAGACATGATCGAATTGAATCTTTCATGCCCATTTATGCCTGAAACTGTGAAGGGCACCGGCAGAATCATTGGACAAGACCCAAAATTATCCGCTGAAGTCGTAAAGGTTGTGAGGGAAGCAGCTTCCATACCAATTATTCCAAAACTTTCACCAGAAGCATCAGATCTGGTTGAGATAGCTAAGAGTGTAGAAAGGGCTGGGGCAAGTGCAATTACAGCTATAAACCGTTTTATGGGTATAGAAATAGATATTGAAACAGGTAAGCCAATAATTCAATCAGCATTCGCTGGCTATGGAGGCCCATACCTTAGAGGCATCGGCCTACGATGGGTTGCTAAGATAGTTCCTGAAGTTTCCATACCTGTGTCTGGATGCGCTGGAATTATGAATTGGAGCCATGCCGTTGAATATTTTATGGTTGGTGCTACCACAGTCCAGCTTTTCACTGCTATTGTAGCTAAAGGTTATGGCGTAATTGGGGAAATTGTAGAGGGCATTAAGAACTTTATGGAGCAGCATGGGTATGAGAATATTGAAGCAATGCGTGGGATAGCATTAAAACACATATTTCCACTCAGCCAATTGCCAGTCTCCTCGTTCACATTAAAGATTGATGAAGACAAGTGTAATGGTTGTGGCCTATGTGTGAGAAGCTGTCTGGCGGAAGCCATCAAGATTAAAACGGCTGGAAAGAAAAAGGTTGTGATAGATGATAGTAAGTGCGAGCAGTGTGGGCTTTGCATAACTCTCTGCCCTTCAGGAGCTCTAAGCATCGTATAGGTACCGCCCCGGCAGGCAGCCTTCTTAAACCCTTCTCCAAAC
>QMYD01000116.1 GCA_003662485.1 Candidatus Hecatellales archaeon
CACTGAGCCAGCCCTAGTCCTAAGATTTGAAGCCTCCACGAGGGAGAGGCTTGAAGAGTTGAGGAGGTGGCTTCTAGCCGAGCTGGATAAAGCCCTCAAGGAGTTTGGGGTAAGCCTTGGCTGAGAAAGCTGACATCGAAGAACTTTTAAAGCTTAAGAGGAGGCTAGAGAGGAGGCTTGAAAAGCTTAAAGGCGAAATGGAGGGGTTAAAGAGGCTGCTCAGCCTGGTAGACAGCGAGCTAGCTAGGAAAAGCTTTAAGCCCGCTGTTGAGGCGAAGCCTGAGGTTAAGCCGGCTGAGGTTAGGGCTGCAGAGGCCCCTCCAGCTCCGCCACCCGTAAAGCCAGCTGGCCAGGCTATACCCTTGAAGGCTTCGGATGGAACGCTTCTCGCAACCATGTATGTGAGCGAGGATGAGGTTAGGGTTCTGCCCTCGGAAAGCCTCTCCTTTAACGTTAACACTCCACCCTTCCAGCAGTTCCTTGTTTCGAAGGTTTTAGCTGGAATGGCTGCCAGGGATAGGGAGGCAGCCTCAGCCGGCCAGCTTCTCCCAGACCAAATCCTAACCTACCGCATAAGCCAGGATGGAGACCTCCTCAAGGAGATCGTCATCAGGAATTATCGGGAGGAAAGAAGGGCTGCAACCCTCAAAAACGCTGTGAGATGGACCCTAGAGAAAATGTATGAAAAAACTAAGCTCTAAGCGGAAAATTTAAGTTTCACCAAGCCACATTTATGGAAAAAGTTTTCTGGGGAGTGAGCTTGTTGGCTGAACGGCCAGGATGGGATGAATATTTTTTCGGGATTGCGAGGGCAGTGGCGAAGCGTTCCCCCTGCCTTAAAAACAAGGTTGGAGCCATAGCCGTAAACCCTGAGAGTAAGCGGATCCTAGCCGCCGGATATAATGGGCCGGCTGTGGGTGAACCCCACTGCACGAAGTGTAGGAGGGAGGGGTTACCCTCAGGTGTGAGGTTTATTGAGAAGGGTGAGCCATGCCCAGCTGTTCACGCTGAGGAAAACGTTGTAGCCATGGCTGCACGTCACGGTGTAAGCATCCAGGGCTGCACCGTTTATGTAGCTGGTTTAAATTATCCACCAAAGCTCTGCCCCGTATGTAGGTGGCTGCTCAAAAACGCCGGGGTTAAAGCCGTAATCATCGAGGGAACAGGAGAAGTAAAACTTTAGTGCTACTTTTCTCCAATTAAAAGGTGGAACTTTACATCCTTTTAAGGGGAGAGGTTTGGATGGAAATTCAAATTTCCAGCCTTGAGGAGATGAGGAAATACCTTGAGTTTCTGCTTTGGCATTATAGGCTGGTGGATGCTCTCTGGTTTCTGAAGGTGGAGGAACGCTTTGGAACTAGTGAAGCCGTTAGGATGAACGAGGAAATCTGGAGTAAAATAGGTGAAATAGCAGCTAGAGACCTTAAAAAATACTTCAATATTGGCAGGGGGTTAAAGGAGTTTGAGAGAGCCTTTAGGCTCTACCCCTGGAACATCATTATCTCCCCTGAAATCGTAGTGGAGGAGGACAGGATGATGTTTAAAGTCCCCCACTGCCCACCCCAAGAGGCAAGAGTGAAACATGGCCTCGGAGAATTCCCCTGCAAAACCATGCACGTAAAGGAGCTTACAAACTTCGCAAGGGTAATCGACCCAAACCTAAAGGTGATCTGCAAATACGCACCACCAGACCCCCACCCAGAAAACATATGGTGCGAGTGGGAGATAAAAACAACTAAAAATAGTGAAGAAGTGTAAAAATAAGCAGGAAAAGCACTCATAGAGAAACACTAACCGTTCTCGTAATAGCAATATAACATTAAACTAATAACTTGTGAAGAGGTAGCACTAAAGGAGCAGCCAAAAGTCAAAATTAACAGAGCGTAATCTATATATAACGCTAGACTTAAAAAAATAAGAAATCGGGTGTTTTACAGTGTCCGGAAGTGAAGTGTCCAGTTCTAGTGTTGGGCGTAGAGGTTTCTTAAAAATAGCTGTTAGTGCTATCGTTGCTGGCGTGGTTGCAGGTGTAGGCGGATATTTTGCAGGTTCAGCTACGGTTCCACCACCAAAAACCGTAACCGAGACGGTGACCAAAACTGTTGCAACAACAATAACACAAACAAAAACAGTAACCGTTACGAGCACTCCTAAGCCGACAAAGCCGACAAAGCCCACTAGGAAGATTTTAATTGCTGCTGGAAGAACTCCAGACCCTTGGTATCCATTTGCTGCAGCATTAGCTAAGTTTATAAATAAGAAGTCAGACTGGCTTAGAGCAGAAGCAGTATCAACGGCTGGTGTTACAGCCAATACAGAAGTAATGAGAGAGAAGCCGAAGGAGTATATTGCGATAGGCTGCCTCAGCCAAATTCACTGGCTACCCGGCCACCCGTGGGGAGAAGCTAGAGGCACATATACGGGGGGAAGATTCATTGCAAACGCAACCTCTATGACCCAATGTTTCGTTACTTACAACCCAGATCTTAAGAAAGTAGAAGACCTTGCTGGAAAGGTGGTAGATGTAGGTAGAAAAGGTGCAACCAACACGATTGACCATAAAGCAATCCTTGAGGCGTATGGTATACTCGACAAAGTGAAGCTAGTATACACTGGCTATGGTGGTGGCGCTAAAAAACTTAGAGATGGATTAGTCGATACAACCATGCTGATATTTGTCCATATCTACCCACACAAGTTCAGCAAAGGCTCTTTCATCGAGCAATTAGAGACGAAAGCCCCTGTGTACTATATTGGCTTTGACCGAGACATACTTCTAGAGTTGTGTGAGAAAGAATACGCTACTTTACCAGTGAGAGTGCCTGCCGGAGCGCTTGGAAAAACTCAGCCTAACGAGCTTTGGGCATATAATGATGCAACATTCTTCTGGGCAGATGAAAGCTTAGAGGAGGATGTAGTATATGAAATCACGAGAATTATCTGGGAGACGCCTGCCGAAGAGTGGGCCAAGTGGCATCCTATGGGAGCTCATATGAATGAGAAATTCAAGCCAGCAGTCCCCCTACCGAAAGTATTCAAACCTCACCCTGGAGCTAGAAAATTCTACGAGGAACATGGAATTGAGATAAAGAACTTAGCTGACTTACTCGCATAAATATAAATTCCACCCCTAAATCTTTTTATCTGAAGTTGATAGGCCGCATGTAAAGCTTAAAATCGTCCCTTTAGACTTTTTATGCACAGCTGCTGCCTCCCAAGCCTCTTAGCTTGGTTTTAGGATTTCGCTGATTTTGAGGGCTGATTCTCTTTTTTTGGTGAGGATGTATTTGGAGGGTTTGGTGTATTCGAGGGCTTTGGTTGGGCAGAGCTTAACGCAGAGGGGGTCTCCATTGCAGAGGTCGCATTTGATCATTTCTCCGGTTTCGCTTATGGTGATTCCTCCGAAAGGGCATACGGCCATGCATTCTCTGCATCCAATGCATAGGCTTGCATCTATGAGGATGGCTCCGGTTTTAGTGTTTCGGTAGATGGCTTTAACGGGGCAGACAGCCATGCAGGGTGCATCCTCACACTGCCAGCAAACCATAGGTATATCCAAACCCTCAGCCTCCCAC
>QMYD01000117.1 GCA_003662485.1 Candidatus Hecatellales archaeon
CCAGGTGGAGGAGGGCCTCCTACCCGAACCCGACTACCTCTTCGTTGCAGCTGGAAGCATGGGAACGGCGGCTGGACTATACTTGGGCTGCAAGCTTTCCGGGCTTAAAACCAGGGTGGTAGGCGTTAGGGTTGCGAGTAGGAGGCTTTGCAGCCCCAAGAGGTGGGCAGCCCTCATAAACCGCACATCAGCCTTCCTCCACCAGGCTGACCCCTCCATTCCAAGGGTGAAAGCCTCCGCCCAAAGCCTTCTACTCCTCGAAGGCTACGTAGGCAGGGGATACGGCTGGTTCACAGAGGAGGGGGTTAAAGCTATATCCCTCATGAGGAGGCTTGAAGGCGTAAGCTTGGAGGGAACCTACACGGGTAAGGCTTTGGCTGGAACCCTAGACTACGTGGGAAAGCATGGGCTTAAAGGAAAGGTAATCCTCTTCTGGAACACCTATAACGCTGTCGACCTCTCAAAGCAGGCTGGCGAAGCCGACTATAGGAGGCTGCCCAAACCACTCCAGAAATACTTTGAAGAGCCATGTCAGAGGCTTGACCCCGGAGAAGCCTTAAACAGGCCCTAGCCTCCCCTTCTATACGTGCTGGCCCCCCATCATACTCTTGGTAGGACAACGCCTTTAATTGAGATGACTTTTGGTAAGGGTGCTCTAACAGCTGAGCAAAAGCTAAAACCTCGCCAGAAGGGTTACTGAACTCGTGGTTCAGGAGGAGGCCAGCCTAAGGATTACACCTGGATTGTAATCCATGGGGTGCCTCTTGAAAACTGGCTTGTGGGAGGCTTAACCATCCAAGAAGTTAAAGCGAAAATGGCTGAGAAGTAGGCTTCTCTCCCCCTCCCTTTTTCCCTTCAAGCCTTGGGAAACCGCCCAACTCCCAGAGCTTGTTAGCTACCTCCGCAAACTCCTCTGGGGCTAGGGTGAAAACCCTCCGTTCAAGGTAGGGAACCCCCATGAAGGGTTTTTTTAAGCCGAGTTCAGGCTTGAGCTTCGCAAGGGTTTGGAGAGCCCTAGAAAGCTTCCTACGCCTCTGACTGAAGAGAAGCTTCACAACCTCGCTGAAGAACTCGTAGTTTTCAAGCTTGAAGGGTGGGCTGCCCCTCGGCTTCAGCCTAACCACCACCGAGGAAACCTCCGGTCTAGGATAGAAGGCTTCAGGCTTCACATGCTCCAAGATTTCAACCTCAACCCAGTAGTAGGCGGAAACTGTCAGTCTACCATAGCTTCTCATCCCAGGCTGTGCGTTAAGCCTTTCAGCGAACTCTCTTTGAAGAGTTAGCACAGCCAGCTTGAAGGGGGCTTCGATAAGCTTGAAAAGCATGGGGGAGGCTATGGAGTAGGGTGGATTCGAAACCACCTTATCGTAGAGGCCTTCAAGCCTAAGCTTAAGGAAATCTCCAAGGTAAAGCTTAACGTTCTCCCTCCTAGAAAACCTCTCCTTGAGAAGTCTGAAAAGCCTTGGGTCGGCTTCAACCGCCAAAACTAAGCCAGCTCTGCCAGCTAAAACCTCGGTGAGGAAGCCTAGGCCTGCTCCAACCTCTAAAACCCTGTCCGCCCTGCTTACCTCGCCGTAGTCCACCATTCTGGCTAAGAGTTCCCGGTCAACCATGAAGCTCTGGCCGAGTTTCCGCCTGGGCTTAACCCCAGCCTCAGCTAGTAGCCTCCTAACCTTCCAGGTCAGAGACTCCATTCCTCAGAAGGGCCTCGTAAAGATTTTATGCTTCTGCTCGGTGGTTAACTCCTCTATAATTCTTTTCACCACAGCCTTAACAGGATCTATGGAGGTCCTCCTCTGGAAGTCTTCAAAGCTTTCGAAGGGCTTTTTCTCCCTTTCACCCACAATCTGCCACATAAACTTCTTACCTATTCCGGGTAGAAGCTCGAAGGCATGCATCTTAGGCGTTATGGGCTGAGCTGTGTTGAAAAAGTTTATGAAGCGTTGCTCCTGGCTTCGAACGATTTTCTCCACCACGGCAGGGAGTTCCCCCTTAGCCGTTGCTGTTAACTCGTCGAAGCTTATCCTCCCCAGAATCCTATCTATTTTCTCCCTCCCCTCCTTCCCAATGTAAACCCTCTCGTAGAGCTGAACAGTCATGTTAGGTTTAACCGTTGCCTCCAAAAGGGTGAAGAATTCTTCGCCAACAAGTTGGACGATGGGTTCAGCGATAAACTCCCCTCTCCTCCTCACCCTCCCCTCGGGGATAAAGTCTAGAACGTAGGCAGCCTCCTCATAGCGCCGCTTAATCATAGCCTTTTTCCTCTCAGCCCACTAAGAATTTACGGCCCACAAAACATATAAAACCTAACTTTACCCTGGAAACTCCCAGGATTTAGCCTATTTCTCCCTATACTCGTCCAGGAGCTTTAAAATGGCTTCAAGTCTCTCTGGGGGAACCATCCGATGCCTTGGAAAGAAAACCCTCAACTCCTCAACGGATTCAGGCATACAGTTCACGATTTGAACAGCCTCAGCCAGCTCAAGCTCGAATTCGCCGGTTAAAGCCTTTATAAGCTCCTCAGCCTTTTCCCCCTCAAGCTTTGAGAAGGCCTGACTGTACTCAAGGGTTTTCCTCTGAAGCTGGCTTAGCTCCCTATCCAAGCTTGAAAGGATGCTTCTAACCTTTGCTACGGGCACGGGCTTACTCTCCAAAATTCTGACGGGCAAGCTTCTCCCCTCTCAGGTAAACCTCCTCAAATGTTCGGGTAGGGCTATAACCTGCTTGGTTTTCCCTCCAACCTTAATGTTTAAGATGTAGGCTCTCCCCCGCCTATCCACAACCGTCCCAATCTTGCCTTGATATCGGCGGTGAGGCTGCCCCTTATGAACGCTCGGATCTATGTCGACTACCACCTTTTCTCCAACCTTAAACTCTGTTAGCAGGTATCCCAGCGGCTTAAGACCCCTCTCCCTAGGCTTCTTCCTAAGCAGCTGCCTCGTGCTATGCTTAAAGCCCTTGGAGGATTTAACCATCCCTTAGCCCTCCCCCTTCTCCCCCATATCCACCTTCAATACCGTTAAAGATATACATTTTAACTTTTTCCCGAGCACCTCAGCCATGCTAGGCTTCGTCCTCCCCTCATCCCCATCCACCAACTCCTTAACGTAGAGGCCTCCCTGACATTCAATGAAAGCCTCAAAACGTCTTCCGGAAATCTGTTTAATGTTAAGCCTGTAAACGTTTTTTATCCGCTCCTTGTCAGCCCTCCGGTGGAGAACCCTCCTAGGCGTACGCTGGCTTATCACCCTACCCGTGAAAAACTGTTCAAGCCTTTCAAGCTCCTCAGCCTTAAGGTCTTCCTCAGCTTCCACAATGATCTGGTAGGTTTTAGCGGTTGCCTCAGCCGCCTTAACCCTAGCGACAGCCCTCCTATCAGTCAGCCTTAAGCCTTCAACCTCAACCTTCCCACTCGAATTTATTTCGCTTGCAGCCTCCTCAAGGTTAAGGGTTCTACGCTTAGGGTTTTTTATTTCGAGGACGAAGGGTCTACCTGTTCCAAGAACTCTTGCATCTACATCCTCCC
>QMYD01000118.1 GCA_003662485.1 Candidatus Hecatellales archaeon
AAGTATCACTAGTTTAGGTGCGAGTTTCCCAAGACGGGAAAATTCAAAAATAAGCGATAGCGAGTAAATCCCGGAAAGGGGGAAGGAAAAGGCTTGTTTTGGTGCGGCGGGCAGGATTTGAACCTGCGAACCCCTTCGGGAGCGGATCTTGAGTCCGCCACCTTTGACCTGGCTCGGTCACCGCCGCAGCAAGCCTCAGCTTAACTCTGAGTCCTTCATCCAGCCTCCTCGGCTTTGTCAGGTTACATCATCGGCATATTGGGGTAGAGGGGCTCAGCCTTATAACGGTTTTCCCACTTAGCCTAAAGGATTTCGCTTAGTTTGGCTCGGTCTATTTTCCCAAGCTCGGTTTTCGGGATCTCCTCCACCAGTTTGAGGATTTCAGGCTGCTTGTGGCGGGCTACTCCAAGCTTTTCAAGGAAGGCTTGAACCTCCTCCAGCGTTAGGGGTTTCCCGTTTCTGGTGGCTATGATGGCGCAGACTTTTTCGCCTAGTTCTGGGTCTGGCACTCCGAGGACGGCTGCCTCCCGCACTTGGGGGTGCATAGCCAGATAGCCTTCCACCTCTTCCACGCCGATTTTTTCGCCACCCCTATTTATGACGTTTTTAAGCCTCCCCACGTAGCGGTAGTAGCCCCTTTCATCCCTTATGAGGAGGTCTCCAGTCTTATAGTAGCCGTCGGAGGTGAAGGCTTCCCCCGTTCTTTCAGGGTCTCCATAGTAGCCCCTAATCACTCTTGGACCCTTAACATGGAGTTCGCCTGGAACGTTCACGTCAACCTCCCTACCAGTTTCAGGATCCACAAGCTTAACCTGATCGTGGGGTGAGGTCGGCCTCCCAGCAGTTCCAGTCCTAACCTCTACGGGGTCGTCAAGCCTCGTAATCGTGGAGAAGCCCTCCGAAACTCCGTAGAGGTTTTGGAAGAGGCAGCCTAGCTCCCTCTCAACCTTCAACGCTAAGCCCTGCGGCATGTGTTGGCCGCTGTTTAGGGCTATCTGAAGCGAGGAGAGGTCATAGTTCCGCCTTGCCTCCGACTTCAACATCCTAATGAATATGGCTGGAACCCCCACGAGGAGGGTGACCTTCTCCCTTTGAATGGTTTCCATGAGGCTTTCAGGCTTGGTGTCATCGGTTAGGATTAAGCGGCCACCCCTAAGGAGGGTGGCCAACGAGTAGACGAAGCCGAGGTTGTGGGCTAGGGGCGTGGGAACCAGCGTTCTCGTGTTGGGGATGATCATGGAGAGCCTTCCAAGGGTTTCAGCCCCGTAAAGGTAGTCGGCATGGGTTCTCGGAATGATTTTTGGGAGGCCCGTGGTGCCGCCTGAGAGGAGGAGATGAGAAACCTGGTAGGGGCTAACCTTTATCTCTCGAAGCTTTTCTAGGAAGCCTGGGAGTGGAGACTGCTTTAGGAGGCTTAGGAGGCTTAGGGTTTCCCCGTATTCCCGGTGGAGGCCTGAGAGAACAAGCCTAACCGTTTTCACCCGCTGCTTAAGGTTTTCCGCAAGCTGATGGTAGTCGTAGCCCCTGAAAAATCCTGGCATCACGTAAACTTCGGCTTGAACGGTTTCAGCCCAGGCTGAAAGCTCAGCCAGCCTATACTTCGGGTTAACGTGAAGTGGTACAGCGCCAAGCCTGCTTAAGGCTAGCCAAGCGTAGAGGAAGAGGGGTGAATTGTTAAGCTGGAAGAGGGCTACGTAGCCTGGTTTAACCCCAGCCTCTAGGAGGTTGGCTGCCAGCCTCTCCGAGCCTTCCAGCAGGTCAGAGTAGCTGTGAAGCTTTTCTTCGCCTGCTGAGCCTAGGACAAGCCTTTCAGGGCCATGTTTTTGAGCAGCCTCAGCCAGGCTTTCGAAGACGGTTTGACGGCTCCAGCAGCACCTACGATACCTTTCAGCCTCCTCTGCAGGCCAGAGAGTTAGAGCTTTCTCGTCGAGCAAGGATTCCCCTTTCCTCTTAAGGTTTAATCTCCCCTTCTCCCAGCAGCGCTAAAAGGCTTTGGGCCGGGTTAAGGTTAAATTTAAATTTTTCAGGAATATTAACGTTAAGGAAGGCTTTTCGGGGGCTAGTTTAAGATGGCCAGCGGCGGCTACAGGATTATTCTTACGGCTGAAAGGTGTATGATGAGCGACTACCATGGCTCCCTCTTCCTCGGCTTCTGCGCTTGCGCCCCCAAAACCCTTTGGCACCCCTTCATCTTCTTCAGGTTTATTTGCCCTTCAGCCCCAACCTATGATGGGGGGAAGGCGAAGCTAGCCCCCTACGGCCTCAGAAAGGTTGAAGCAGCCCTCATAAACTACGGGTTTTCCAAGAGCGATGTGGTGGTAGCCCACCCGGATAAGGTTGAAAAGTTTCTGGGGCCTGAAACCAAGGTGATAGGGGTTACCTCCAACGACCCCCTAGGTAGAGGCCCAGCCTCCACCACCTTCACCGGCGAAACAGGCTTCTTCGGAGGGGAAGCCTACGACGCCTGGAAGTTTAGGGAGCTGGTTTCCAACCCTAAGCTGAAGCGTTGGGGAGCTAAAATCGTGGTTGGGGGGCCAGGCTCCTGGCAGCTTGAAGATGAAGCGGAAAGGCGGAGGCTTGGCATAGACGTCGTCGTGGTTGGGGAGGGTGAAAACATTGTACCACCCCTATTCGAGAAGATTATAAACGGCGAGGATGTGGAAGGCGTTTTCTACGGGGATGTCGTTGAAGTCGAGCATATGTACAGGATTGTTGGAGGCACGGTTGGGGGGCTCGTGGAGGTGGCGAGGGGCTGCGGTAGGGGGTGTAAGTTTTGCGCTCCAACCATGCTCCGCTACCGTTCCAGACCCCTCGAAGACATCCTCGAGGAGGTTAAGGTTAACGTTGAAGCCGGCCAGCAGAGCATATGCCTCCACGCTGAGGACATTTTAAGGTATAAGGCTGACGGCATCCACGTTAACCCCGAAGCCGTGAAGGAGCTCTTCGCCTCCACCATGAAGGTTGAAGGCGTGAAGAATGTGGGGCCAAGCCACTTCGCCCTCGCCTCCGTAGCTGAGAAGCCTAAACTCCTAAAGGAGATTTCGGAGATCGTGGGGGTTGGAAGCAGGGATAAGCCTTGGATTTCAGGGCAGACTGGGGTTGAAACGGGGAGCCCCCGCATCATTGAGCTTAACATGCCTGGGAAGGTTAGGCCCTTCAAGCCTGAAGAATGGCCTGACGTGGTGGAGCAGGCCTTCGGAATATGTCAGGACAGCCTTTGGGTTCCCTGCGGAACCCTGGTTCTCGGCCTTCCAGGCGAAACCGAGGAAGATGTTTATATGACGCTGGAGCTCATGGACAGGCTTAAACCCTACAAGAGCATCATCGTACCCCTATTCTTCGTCCCCCTTGGAAACCTGAAAAACGAGAGGGGCTTCACGGTTAAGGATATGAAGCCAAGCCACTGGGAGCTCGTCCTAGCCTGCTGGGATCACGGAATGAACTGGGCTGAGGAACTAGCCTCCG
>QMYD01000119.1 GCA_003662485.1 Candidatus Hecatellales archaeon
AGCAGCCCTAGCCGGAATTCTAAGCTACAACTTTAACGGCTTTCTTCAAGGCTTCCAGAGGTATGGAAGCCTGGCTGCTTTCAGGTTTTCCTCCCAGGCTGTTAGGGTTGGCGTATCCATAGGCCTCCTCCTGCTCGGCTTGGGGGTGGCAGCCGTCTTCCTAGGCTGGCTAGTCTTCAACGTGGTCCTAGCCCTCCTATGCCTCCTCCTAACCCTGAAAATACTGGCTGAAGTAGGAGGGAAAACTGGAGGCAGCGACCCCCTCCCACTTTCAATGCTTTTCAAATTTTCCCTCCCCATGATGATTTATGACCTAGTTATCTACCTTTCGGATTCTGCTGACAAGTTTGTTGTGTTAAGCTTCTTGGGCCCTAAAATCTTTGGCGTGTACACGGTGGCCATGACTGGCACTACCAGCCTCATCATGATTCTTATCAATCCCATGATTGTTACCATGATTCCTGGGATGAGTGAGGTTTATGGTAGGGTTGGGGTTGAAAAGATTTCAGCTGCCTTCAAGCTTTCAACCCGCTATATTTCCCTGTTCTTCCTTCCAGCATGCATAGGTTTAGCCACCCTTTCACCCTTACTCATAACCATTCTTGCTGGATCTAGGTATATGGAGGCAGCCTTACCCTTCTCCATAGCCACCCTAGGCTTGTGCGCCTACGGCTTTTCCGCAGCCCTCCTCGCCTCCTACGTGGCTCTAGGCCGAACCCTAAGGGTTGCCTTTGCAGTGCTGCTTGCAGCCCTCCTAGAGTTTGCCTTCAGCCTTCTCCTAGTACCACACCTAGGCGTGGTTGGAGCCTCCATAAGTAGGGCCTTAATGTATGCTTTAATGCTTGGCTTCCTCCTCCTTTCGGGTTTCAAGCTTATGCGGGTAAGCTTTGATGGGAAAGCTTTTAAGGGTGGTGGGATTGCCTCTGTAGGGATGGCCTTGGGTTTAGCGCCTCTAGCCTGGGCTACGGGGTATAAGCTGTTTTTCCTACCCCTCTACCTGCTGGTGGGCTTGGCGGTCTACCTCTCAATAGCCTACCTGCTTGGAGCCATAGGCTGGGAGGACCTCCTCTTCCTTGCAAGGATGATTCCTAAAGGTGAAAAAGTCCTACAAGCCCTTAGAAGACTTCTCGAAAAAACCTCTCAACCTTAAATCTTAGTAAACTTTGCTGGAGTTTAATGCTTTTTGAAGGTATTTTTTGACTTCTCCCTGCAGGCTTGGTATGGCTTCCACCGCCTTTTTCGCTTGCAGCCACAGCTTTGAAAGACTGGTTTCCCTATATCTGTGTACTAGCGCATGTCTGGTTGGGATTAGCTCTAGCAGGTTTTCAGCGGTTCTCGGACTGATAACCCCCTTCTCCCTACCGATTTCAACGTAGTCCCTGTAGTATTCAGCTATTCCAAGGTTTAGGCCGGACACCACATGCCTAAGAAGGTCTAGGGCTCCCTCGATAGCGGTTTGAAGGGTTCTCTCAAAGGCCTTCCTAAGATTCTTATCGGAGCTTAGGGCTTTCCGACCTCCCTTCAAGAAGCCCCTAAGATCCTCCACATCCTCTGTTAGCTGAACAAATATTCTTCTAACTATAGACTCGTCTATGGGATTGCCTCTAAGCCACGCTTGGAAGCCAGCCCTCTCGTCTTCAAGTAGCTCCACGATTTCAGGCCTTACCTCCTTTCGCAGCTTCTCCTCGTAGGCACCCCTATCCAAGAGTTTTACGCCTCGGGTTAGAATTCTTAGTTTAAGCCTTGGACCTGCCTCCTCAAAATTGAGAATCGAAATCTTGTCTTCAGGAAACCCTAGGGCTTTTGAAATCTCAGCCGTGAGATTAGCTATAAGCTTGGGTTCCCTAATCAAAACGGCTATGTCAATATCGCTTGTGGGGGTCGCCCTGCCTTCTGCATGGCTGCCGAATAGGAAGGCTAATTGAACTCCATCGAACCTTGCAACCGTCTCCTCGAGAACCTTAACGATTTCCCTCCTATCCATGACTCTTCCCAAACAATAGGTAATTGTGAAATCTCATTTTAAAGGTATGAAACTGCTAACATTTCTCAATTCCATTCTTTGTGAAGCCTGAATGCTTTGGAAAGGCGTGGAAGTGTAGGGGGCTGGGTTCTTAATGGTTCAGGAAAAACGGGCTAAGCATATTCTAGATTCTCACTAGCCTAACCATTCTTTTATACCATGCGGCTTCCTCAGGCTTTCTAACGTGGATTTCAAAGGGGTCTACGAATCCTTCCTCCACTATTTTGCTTAGAATTTTAAGTCTTTTCTCTCTGGTGATTACTAATATGTCTATGTCGCTGCTGTAGGTGTGGGTTCCATCCGCCACCGAGCCGAAGAGGTATACTTCAGCTTTGGGGTCAACCTTCAATACTGCCTCCTTAAGCTTTTCCAGATGACGGCTTAAATGGTTGAATATCTCCCTCCTGCTTAGAGCCTCAGCTACAAGGTATTCATCCACATCCGATAATTTCGTCGACAACCCTTTTAACCCTCAAAACCTCCTTCCTACTTATTCCTAAACCTCCAACCGCTAACAGTTGTCCCCTAAATATTACATGGTTTAACCCTTAAATTGATGGAAGTGAAGTGCACGGGAAAACTTGCTACGATAAATTATAGAAGCCTTATCCAGTATTCTGAGGCGTCGCTGAGTACGATGCTTCTCCCTTTTAACTTCTGAAATTCTTCAGGCGTATAGATTAATAGTTCGAAGGCGATGTTTTTTGGGGCGAGTGGCCTAACCTTCCTAGCTCGCTCTCCAATACTTAGCCCACCGAAGGACTTGGATACTACTATTAGGTCTACGTCGCTGTCTTTAAGCCATGTTCCCCTAGCGTAGCTTCCGAAGAGGTAAACCTCAGCGTCACTAAAATTCTTCTTCAAGTTTTCGGTAAACTGGGTTAAGGCTTCAATAATTTCCTCAGGAATGGATAGCTTCCTCAATTTTTCTGAGAACATTTTCCGCAGCCTCCAAGGCTCTGACCGCCTGCAGCCTACTAAAACCTTTTGAGGGCCTGCTTACTCCAGCGTTGGGATACCTCGCCGTAACATAGTATTGGGAAACCTCTGGTAGGACTTCGACGAGGCTGGCTGGAAGCTGAACCTTCTCCCTTATGAGTTCGTAGAGTGCTGTTAGGTCGTGGAGGTGGGGAGGTCTCTCCCTCCTCAAGCCTATAATGACAGCCTTCATTGCCTTCTCAACAGCCTGCTGGGACATGTAGCAGGAAAGACTGTAGTCGCCATCGTTTAGAGCCCTCCTAGCCCTATCTAAGTCCACCTTTGCCTCCTCAAACCAGTCTAAGGCTTCCCCCCTCATATAAACCAGAACTTAATAGGAGGCAGTGAAAATAAGAGTTGTGGAGGGGCGCATGCCTCTTAACTTCAAAACCAATTTAGTGAACGTATTTTTCAGCTGGGTATATTTTGCATAGGAGGGGTTGGAAGGTTGCTGCGCC
>QMYD01000120.1 GCA_003662485.1 Candidatus Hecatellales archaeon
ATGTGGATGTTCCGGGAGGCCACCTATTCTGCGAGGAGGCACCTGAAGGCCCTGGAGGCACCTTCATAACAGACTCCATGCTCGAACTTGCTGAAGCCTGCCCTCAAGAGCAGCGGAGAAAGCATCTTGGAGCCAGCTTCAAGCTTATGTCTTGGGAGGGCTGGGAGCTGCTAAGCCAGGCTACGGAGAAATGGAGGAAAACGCCTTTACACCTCTACATTCATAGTCCAGCACCCCTTCTCTGGAGGGCTATTCTAACGGGTAAGCCCTACCCTATTAAGGCTTTAATAACCTGGCATAGCAACCCAATGCTCTGGGCTCCCAACACTAAGCTTGTCTACCAGGCCTTGAAAAGCCCAAACCTCGAACTCCACGTGGTTTTAGATTACTGGCTAACCCCAACTGCTGAACTAGCCGACTACGTGCTTCCAGCTGCAAGCTGGCTTGAGAGGCCGCTCTGCACCCAGAGCATTCCACCCATGATGGACTGGGTTAAGGGTGGGGTTAGAGCGGTTAACCCCCTCGGCGAAAGACGCACCGACTTCGAATTCTTCAGGGAGTTAGCCATAAGAATGGGGCAGGAGAAATACTGGCCTTGGAAAACTCCTGAAGAAGTAATCGAGTATAGGCTTAAACCGTTAGGGATTACCTACAAGGATTTCGAGGAGAAGCCTTGGACCCCCCACCCGAGGCCGGGCTACAGGAGATATGAAAAGACTGGCTTTCCAACCCCTACGGGGAAGGTGGAACTCTACTCCACGATTTTTGAGAAGCTTGGCTATGATCCGCTGCCCTACTATGAGGAGCCTCCTGAAAGTCCTATGAGTACTCCTGAGCTAGCCAAAGAGTATCCGTTGATCCTCATAACGGGGGCGAGGTTTAGACCTATGTACCATTCAGAGCATAGGCAATTCGGCTTTGGAGCTAGGGAAGCCCACCCATGGCCTATTGTTGAAATCCATGTGGAAACGGCTAGGAGGCTTGGCATAAGCGATGGGGACTGGGTTTGGATTGAGACGAGGAGAGGCCGAATCAGGCAGAGGGCAAGGCTTACCACAGCCATCCACCCCAGGGTGGTAAGCATCCAGCATGGCTGGTGGTATCCTGAAAAGCCTGGAGAGGAACCCTACCTTCACGGAGCCTTCGAATCCAACGCCAACATGCTAACGCTGGAGGAGCCTGAAACCCTGGACCCGCTAACTGGTGGATGGGCTAACCGAGCCCTCCTATGCCGCATCTACAAAGCCAAACCCTAAATTTTCCCCTTTGAAACCCTTATCTCTACAAAAGGTGAGGCTATCTTTTTGGGAGGAATCGGTTGAGGACTTCTGCGAATACGGGTAGGGTTCTGGTTTGGAGGTATACTCTGCCTGGGCCTTGAAGTTTGACTACGAGGCCTTCCCCTCCAACCATGAAGCTCTTCCAGCCTCCAAACTTTCCCACCGTGAAGTTTACGGTGTCTTCTAGGGCGACAATGTGGCTGTTGTCCACGGTCATAGTCTCGCCTGGAGAGAGGTTTTTCTCTTGGAGGGCTCCATAACTGTTTATCCAGACTCCTCCCTCACCGTGAAGCCTCATCCAGATGAGGCCTCCACCCGGCTCAGCTAGGAGGCCCTTCAACCCCTTCCACTTCAACTCGTAGTCCACGCTTCCATGGTGGGCTAGGTAGGCGTAGTCTTGGACGATGAGGCCTCCACCCTTAAGCTCTATATAGCTTAGGTCTCCTGGGACGCTTGGTGCAAGCCATACAACTCCCCCATTTCTCCCAGCCCTAAAAGTGTTTACGAATAGGGTTTCGCCAGCTACAAACTTCCGCAGCAAGCCTTTAAAGACGCCTCCAGCCGTCCTAGTTTCAACCGTTATGTCGCCCTCCATTGCGAGCATGGCTCCAGCCTCAGCAGTTACAGCCTCACCCTCATCCAGCATAACCTTCAAAGCTGAGTAGGCAGGTTTTCCAACAAGCTCAAACCTCAAGGAGCCAGCACCTCTCCTCCTTTTTACTCTGTAAGAAGAGGGGTGAAAACTATTTAAGTTTGGTTTCTTTTATGGCTGCCCCCATGAGGTGGCGGGCTAGGGGTGGAGGAAGTCTAACCCAGTGGAATCTCCCCTTCACGGGGAAGCGGGCTAAGGGTAGGAAGAGGAAGGAGTTAAGATGGAAGGTTTGGGTGAAGTGTTGGAGGAAAACCCGCCAGGCTTCAATGTTCCATAGTAGGTTGTGATGTTCACGGTGGATTTTGTCGCTGAGTTTGTTTAGTGGGTGGTTGAGGGGGGTTGTGAAAACAAAGATGCCTCCAGGCTTCAGAATCCTGAAGGCTTCTTTAACCGCTTGGTAGGCAGCCTCTAGGTTTGGGAGATGCTCTATAACCTCGAAGGAGGTTACCAGGCTGAAGCTTTCTGGGGGGAAGGGTAGGTTTAGCCAGGAAGCCCTCAAGAGGAAGCCCTCACCCCCCTTCGTGATTATCGGGCTGATATCCACTCCATAGCTTTCATAGCCTAGCTGGGCGAGCACCTCAACCACGTAGCCGTGGGCGCAGCCAATATCTAAGGCTCTTCCCCCTTCAAACTTGAAGCCTAGGCTTCCTCTAGCCCATTCCAAAACCTCGAGGGCGAAGATTTTAACAGCTCCCCCTTCAAAAGCCCTTTTACGCCTTGCAAAGTATTCTTCACCGTAGAGTTCTTCCATGTTCACCACGTTTTCGGGCTTAAATATTTAGGGGAAACAGCCTCATACCTTTCGGTTTGAGGCTTTTTCCAGCAGAGGTTTAAATGGGACCTCTCCGCCTCTGGATACCATAGGATGCGGATTTTATGGTATCCCTGTTGGAGGTAGACTTGGATGGTGGGCGCCTCACTTTCCAACCCATCCAAATTGAAGGCAAACTTATCCGTGGAGTCCACTCTAAACTTGTAGAGGCCTGCGCTTGGAGTGTAAAGGTAGCCTTCCAACTCGATGCACCCGTTTTGGCTGGGTAGGATTACACTTGCAAGACTAGCGTTTACCACGGGCATTTCAAGTATGGGTTTACCAGCGGGGTGTGGTTCACGGTAAATTCTCATCAATAGTCCATGCGTTAAGTTCAGGTTTAAAGGGGGGCCGTGGTAGCCCTTCTTTAAGAGTATAACGTAGTCTGCGGCTGCTAGAACCCCGTATTCTCCCTTCTCGATTAGGTTGAAAAGGTAGTCTGCCATGCTGAAGCCTGCCCTTGAAAGGTCGAGTAAAACGTATTCGGTGTTTTGGGCGTAGGCTGGAGGCTTTTTCAGGATTTTGGGGAAAACAGGCCAAACGTAGGCTTCAAGCCTATTGCATAGGTGGGGGAAGATGTGGTTTTGGGTTAGCACGGAGGCCTCTGGAGGAATCATGCTAACCATTTCAGAGAGTATTTGCTCGTGTTCGCCTGGGGTGGGCTTTTTAAAGTCCGACCTCAACATGCCCAGGCCGAAGGGGGAG
>QMYD01000121.1 GCA_003662485.1 Candidatus Hecatellales archaeon
AGACGAACCCACTGGGAATGTGGATTCCAGGACGGGGAAGGCCATCTTCGAACTGCTTGCAAGGCTCTGCCATGAGCGTGGAGCCACCGTTGTCGTGGTAACCCACAACCTTGAACTGGCCTCGATGACGGATAGGATAATCCACCTAAGAGATGGAGTAATCGTTAGGGAAGAGGTGAGAGCAGGTTGAAGTTGAAAGTTTTAGGGGTAAGCCTAATCCTTTCCCTCGTTTTAGCCTGCATGCTCCCCATAGCTCCAGTTCAAGCTCAACCCGTAAACGTGAAGCTGGTGAGGGTTTACTGGGAGGAGGGCCTCCAGCCCAAGCCTGGAGATGAGAACCTCCCCCTACACATCGTCTTGCTGAATGCTGACACGGCTACAATCAACTATTTGAAGGCTAAGCTCAAGCTTTACGGAACACCCTTCACCAGCTCGGAGGGGGAGGCTGAAGCCTATGCTGGAGGCTGCTCCATCCCCCCAGGCGGAATGGCAAACCTAACCTTCCTCCTCAACGCTAAAAGCGGAGCTAAACTTCAAGCCTACACAGCCTCGCTCGAGTTGAACCTCATCACCTCGAAGTATGCTTCAGGCGTGGATGTAAGCCTACCCGTGGAGATTCCACTCTACGGCGAGGTGAAGCTCTCAGCTTCCCTCCAACCCTGGGAGGTCAGCCCAGGCATCAGAACAGTAAGGCTGGAAATCGAAAACCAGGGGGAGGCTGAAGCCTCCGACGTTAAAATCACGGTTTCACCCACTCCGCCTTTAGCCCTAGCCGGAGGAGACGGCTTCTACACGCTGGAAAAGGTTGAACCATCCAGGGTGGAGGCCTTAGACTTAAAGCTTCACATTCCAGCCTCGCTTGCTGGGGGTAGTGGAAGTCTAAGCCTAAAGATTAGCTATAGGGATTCCTATGGGAATAGGCAGGTGGAGGCTAAGAGTCTAAGTCTGAAGGTTTTAAGCTTGAGGGAATGGTTCAGCGTGGAGGTTTCGCCTGGAACGGTTAGGCCTGAGGTGAACAAGGTAACCTTCACCCTCTCCAACCAGGGGGATGGGGAAGCCAGCGACGTGGAGGTGAAGCTTACGCTCCCCCAAACCCTGAGCCTCCTCCAAGCCGACAACCTTTGGAGGTTTGAGAGGATACCAGCTGGGGGGGAGGCCTCCTTCCAGGCTGAAATCTACGCCTCCACCATGGCTGTGGGCACCGCAGCCCAGGTAACGCTAACCATAACCTATAAGGCTGGGGGGATAACGAGAAGCGAGGTTAAGGTTTTAGGGTTCAAGGTTGGCGGAAAAACCGTTTCACCCGTGAAGCTTAGGGTGGCGGATGTGGGCTGGGGGAGCCTTGGAAATCCTGTGGGGGTTAGCCCGGGAGATGAGGGTGCACCCCTCTACGTGGCCCTCCAAAACCTTGGAAGCCACACCATTGTGGGGGTTAGAGGTGAACTTGAGCTTAAGCCTCCCTTCACGGGTACGGCTGGAGAAAACAGGGTTTCAGCCGTTCTGCCAAGCCTCCAGCCCGGGCAGACTGGAAGCCTCCAGTTCACCCTAAATATTTCACCGGAGGCCGAAATTAAGAGCTACCAGCTCAAGCTGAAGGTTGAATACTTGATTTTGAATGAGGTTTCAAGCCCCGTATCCTACGTGGAGGCTCCACCTGAAACCTTTACGGTGCAGGTTCCCCTCTACGGCAGGCCTGTGCTGGATGTCTCCCTAGACCAGAGAACCCTAACGGCTGGAGAAGCCTCCACACTCAACTTCAAGGTTAGAAATGTTGGAACAGGCGACGTCATCGATTTAAACATTTTCCTCCAGCTTCCCTCAGCCGTGGGTGTGGGGAAGCCTCCCATGGTCCTGGTTGGAGGGGACAACCTCTGGCATTTCAACAGGGTTAATGCGGGCGGTGAAGTTGGCTTTAAAGCCTTGGTGAGGGTTGGGAAGGAGGCTGCTGGAACCTACCAGCTCACCCTAAACCTCACCTATAGGGATGAATGGGGGAAAATTCACAGCGAAACCCGAAGCCTAGGCGTCTATGTTTCGCCTAGGGCTCCAGGCTCCCAGGTGCTGGTAACCAGTTATAGGCTTAACCCTGAAACCGTTTATAAAGGTGAAGACTTCACCCTAACCCTAACCGTTGAAAATGTTGGGAGCTCGGAGGCTCAGCAGGTAACCGTTCAGCTCACCGCCCCCCAGGGCTTCTCAACCCTCACCCCCTCAACCGTAAATCTTGGAAGCCTTAGGGCTGGAGAGGCCAGAACGGTGGAGTACAGGGTTAAGTCTTCTCCAACAGCCTCCGAAGGCGTGGTTTACACTTTCATGGTGGATTTGGGCTACATGGACGAGCTTGGAGTTCTCCGAACCTCGAGAAGCCTGCTTGGGGTTCCCCTCCACGGGAAGGTTGAACTCGCCGTCTATGATGTGGGTAAGGAGCCTGCAGCTCCCGGAAGCCTATACACGCTAACCTTCACCCTCCTGAATAAGGGGACCACCACGGCCACCTATACCATGCTGGCTGTTGTTGCTGAAGAACCCTTCACCCCGGTGGAGGAGGAAAACTATATTGGAGACTTGGATCCCAATGCTCCCTTACCCGTCTCCCTGAAAGTTAGGGTAAGCCCAAGTGCGGAGGAGGGAGAATACAAGGTTAAGGTGAAAGTCTACTATAAGGACGAATACAACGAAGACCACACCAGCCTGCTAACTATTCCCGTTAAGGTTTTGAAGGTCTTGCCTGTTAAGCCTGGGAAGACGCCTACACCCTCACCCCTACCTGGAAGGGTGGGGCCTCAAGCATTCCTCCTACTTCCAGTAATCGCCGCCATAATAGTGGTCTTGGCTGTTGGGGTTGGAGTTCTCTTCTGGAGGAGAAGGCGTAGGGAGAAAAGGATTTAGCAAGCCTAGGTTCATGGCTAGGGATGATAACGGTTGAACCCTCTTGAAATCTTCCACTACGCCTTTGAGGCTTTGAGGGAGAGGAGAACCAGGTCCATCCTAACCATTCTGATGGTTCTTATAAGCGCAGCCCTACTAACAGCCTTAAACGGGATGAATGCTGGAATGGAGAACTTTCTAACCTCAAGGTTTTCCACATTATCCCCTAATGTGCTCGTGGTTATTCCTGGGACGGAGACGAGGGGTGGGGGGTTCTCCCTCTCCCCCTCCTCGAAGATTACGCTAGGCCCCACCGACGTAAACCTAGTGAAAAAGGTTAGAGGTGTGGAGGAGGTTGTCCCCATTATTGAAGGTGTGGCTAGGCTTCGCTCAGGAGCGAGAAGCCTAAGAGTCAGCGTGGTTGGAATGGACCAGTCGAAGATCAACCTGATCTATCCTACAGCTGAGCTTGAGGAGGGCTGCTTCGTCCCGCCATACGACTCCACGGGCATAGTTTTAGGC
>QMYD01000122.1 GCA_003662485.1 Candidatus Hecatellales archaeon
AAGGCTGCCTATAAGGCTGGGAAGGCCAATATCCTGCTCAACATTATCATGCTGGATAGGAGGCCTGAACTCCGCCTCATCTGCGAGCACATGGCGAGGCTAAATGGGAGGGCAACCGTCACCTACATAAACAACCCGCTAAACCTGAAGGAATTCGTGATAAAATTCTTCTTTAATAGGGGTTTGAGGACAACCATTTACAGGGCTGACTAAGCCACAAGCCTAACCGTTATCTCCCTCCCCTGGCTTAGGGCTTCCGAAAGCCTCCTACCAGGAGGACTTCTAACCGAAATTCTCACCCTCGACTTTTTCCCAACAGAGGCTGTTAGCACGGGTTCCCCGTCAACTAGGATGGCAACCCTCCTCCCAGCGAGCTCACGGCTGAAGTAGAAATCGAAGCCCCTCCTCGTCTCCTGAAGCTTGTATTCGACGGGTGGGCCCACAGGCTCCTCCAAGGGCTTCACGTCAAGCTTAATTCCAAGCCTCTTCTCCAGCCTGCTGATGGTTGAACCCTTCCTCCCGATGAGGTGGGGGATGGAGGCCTTATCAACTTTGATGGTTGCCCTTCCACCTGAAACCTCCACCCTGGCTTCGGGGCAAAGCCTCCTAACCTCCTCGAGGATACGCTGGGCTGCAAGCCTTTCGACGGGTGTTTCCTCCGCAGCCCCACCCTGCGAAACAGGTACAACCACATTCTCCTCCCCGAACGTGTAGATCTCATAGGCAAGCTGGCCTGTTTCAAAGTCTCTAACCTCTATGACAGGTCTGGCCAGAGCCTCATCTGTCATCCCCGTTGGAACCTTAACGGTTAGGCTTAGCTCGTAAACCTTCTCCACAACGCCATAGCGGATGAAGATTAGGGTGTCGATTATGTGGGGTATCATTCCAAGCTCCACCCTGCCTATGAAGCGCTGGATGGCGTCGATGGGGCTGCTAGCATGGATGACACCTATCATTCCAACCCCCGCAAGCCTCATATCCGTGAAAACAGAGAAATCCTGGGTTTTCCTAACCTCGTCGAAAACCGTGTAGTCGGGGCGAACTAGGAGCAGGATGTCCGCAGATCTTTCAAAGCTTCCCTCCAAAGGCCCATACTGCGTTATCTCTGGGCCTACCTGGAGGTCTCTAGGCGACTCCAACGTCTTAACAATCCTACCCTGAGCTGTGTAGAATTCGGCTAGGGAGGAGGCGAAAGTAGTCTTACCCGAGCCTGGAGGCCCAGCTATCAGAATTCCCTCCGCCCTTGTTCGAAGCCTCTCCATAAGCCTATCCGAAAGCCTATAGTCTTCAAGCCTAAGCTTCACGATAGGTCTAACCGCTGTGAGTTCAACCCCGTCGGAGAAGGGAGGCCTAGCCACAGCCACCCTTAGGTCGCCTATTTGGGCTACGAAGGCGCTTCCCCTATCTATCTCCACGAAGCCCCTCCCCTTAACCTTGGCAAGCTCGTAAACCTCACGAATGTAGGCTTCAACCTGCTCAGCTGTTAGGGGCTTATCCTTAAGCTTTACAAGTTTGAACTCGCCGGGTTTCCCCCTCTTCGCTATAGGTGGAGCTCCCTCCTTCAAGTGGACGCTCATCGTGTCCGGGGTGAAGAGGTCTATCAGCCTAAGCTTTGTTTCCCTCTCCTCAGGCTGGAAGAAGTGAACCTTTAACCCCCTAGCCTCAGCGGTTAGGGCTTGAACATAGTCGGCTGTAGCAAGCTCAGCCTTCTCGCTTAAGGCCACATCCATAATAATGCTGTCAATCCTCCCGCTGGAGGCAAGCCTAATATCGTCGAGGCTTGGCTTCTCACCCGAAAACTTCACCTTTACACCCTTAGCCTGGCAGGCCTCCCTAAGCCTAGCCAACTCCTTCAAGCCTATGAAGCCTGAATGCCTACCCTTAGAGGCTTGAGCCTGAAGCTCGTCTAAGACGGCTAGGGGAACAACTACCTCTTCAACCTTGATTTCCCCCTTCTCTAAGGCTTCAGCCAGCCTGCCGCTAATAATTACAGAGGTGTCTGGAACAATTCTCTTAGCCAACCTGCTTCCACGTTTAAATTATTGCAGCCCTTAAATACTTATGTTTCAGCCTTGGAGGTCTTCGTCTACGAGCATGTTTCAAGTGGAGGATATGCTGGGAGAAAACTGCCAGCCTGGCTGGCTGAAGGCTACTCCATGCTCGCAGCCTTCCTAGAAGACTTTAAAAGGCTGGGCTGCAAAACCGTAACGCTTCTAGATGCAAGACTTAAACCTGAAGGTTTAAAGGCGGATAGGGTTAGGTTTGTCAAGTCAAGCCTGGAGGTTGAAGGCCTCATTGAGGATTTCGCCTCCAAGGCTGATGCCACCCTCATCATCGCCCCCGAACATGGTGGAATCCTTCCAAGGCTTCTAAGGCTGGCTGAGAGGGCGGGTTCAGCCACCCTTAATGCGCCTTCAAGCCTCCTAGAAGGGCTTGGAAAGGCTGAAATCCTTGAAAGGCTTAAGGTGGAAGGCGTAAGCATGCCTGAAGCCTTAACGCTGGATTCGCCTGAAGACCTTAGGCTGAAGGCTTGGAAAAGCTTCCCAGCGGTAGTTAAACCCTCGCTTGGGGTGGGCTGCCTAGGGCTAACCCTAATTAGGAACCCAAGCCAGCTTGGAAAGGCTGTGGAATACGCTTGGAAGGCTTCTCCCTCCAAAATTCTTGTTCAAAAGTTTGTGGAGGGCTTGCATGGTAGTGTAAGCCTTCTCGCCAACGGCTCTCAAGCCAGAATCCTATCCGTAAACCTCCAGCTTGTCAGGCTTTCCGAGAGGCCTGAGGCTTCAGAATACCTTGGAGGACTAACCCCCCTAAGCTTGTGGAATCCTGAAGCTCTAAGCTTTGAGGCGTTAAAGGCTTGCAGGGCGCTTGGAGGCTTGAAAGGTTTTGTAGGCGTGGACTTCGTGGAGGCTGACGGCAAACCATGGATTATCGAGGTTAACCCTAGGCCCTCAACCTCCTACCTTGGATTGAGAAAGGTTTTAAGGGTGAATCCAGCCTGCCTCCTGCTTGAAGCATGCCTGGAGGGTAGGCTTCCGGAAGACTTGGAAGTCAGGGGCTTCTCCGCCTACTTTAAGAATGGCTTCCAGCCTAGTGATGGAAGCTTAGAGGTTTTCTCGCCCGGGGAGGGTAAAGCCTTAGTCGTAGGCTGGGATGAAAGTCTGGAAGCCCTACTCTTAAGGGTTGAAGAGTTTGAGGTTGGGAGGCTTCTAAGCTCAGCCTTGAAAGCTTCACCCCTCCAACGTTTAAGGAGGCTTGAGGAGAGGCTTAGAGCTAAAGGGGTAAACTACAGGCTTATCAAGCTTAAAGGTAAAGCCATAACCAGCGCCGACGTGGTGAAGCAGGCGGCTGGAAGCGTGAAGCCCGAT
>QMYD01000123.1 GCA_003662485.1 Candidatus Hecatellales archaeon
GCCTCGAGGTGGACGTACAGGTGAACGTCGGGGATAAGCCTAGGGCGGGAATCTTCTACCTAAGTGTTACCGGAACCTCAGCTGAACAGGGAGATGATGGAAACACGGGGAGGGGGAATAGGGCGAACGGCCTCATAACCCCCTGCAGGCAGATGAGCCTTGAAGCTACTGCGGGGAAAAACCCAGTAACCCACGTGGGAAAAATCTATAATGTGCTCGCTAGGCTTGCGGCTGAGAGGATCTATCGGGAAGTTAAAGGTGTAAGGGAGGTTTACGTGAAAATCCTAAGCCAGATTGGGAAGCCTATAAATAGGCCTCTAATGGTGAGCGTTCAAGTTTTACCTGAGAAGGGTTATAGCCTAACCAACGTTAGGGCGGATGTGAGGTCGATAGTGGTGGAGGAGGTTGCTAACGTTTCAAGGCTTACAAACTTGATTCTCAAGGGTGGAACGGAACTCTTCTAATACTGCTTCTTCAAGCCCTTAACGGCTTCTAAAGCCTCCTCTAGAGGCCTTTTAACCCTGAACTTCCTCCAGAAGAATTTTAGAAGGTTTTCCACATCCCTTCTCAGCAGGAATTCCGCGTTTGGATGGCTGAGGGTTACGTGTTGAGGCCAGTCGATTAGGAGGATGGAGCCTCCAGGCGAAACCAGCACGTTAAACTCGCTTAGGTCTGCATGGATTATACCCGCCTTGTAGGCTAGGGCAACATTCTCCAAGATTCTTTGGAGCACCCTCTCCGGCTCAGGCAGCTCCCTAACCTTGAAGAGGGGCACCCCAGTAATTTTATCCATGAGGATGGCGTGGCGGTTGTAGGCTATGGGCTTCACCACCGCTACCCCAGCCCTGTAAAGCTTCCTCAAAGCCTCATACTCCTTTCTGGCTGCAATCTTGGAGCGTATAAGCCAGAAAGCCTTTTCCTCCGTGTACCCTCTAACCTTAGCCGTCTGCCTGAAGCTTGCCCTCCCAAGCTTGTGAAGCTTTACTGCAACCCTTTCGCCTTCTGGGGTTAGGGCTTCGTAAACGTCTGCCTCCTTACCTATGCCTAAGGCCTCCCCCAAGGCTTCAATAAGCCCAGCAGAGGTGAAACTGTGGAGGGCGAGGAAGTCTAGGCCGAAATAGTTTAGGGCGTAGCCTGGGTAGGCTGTGCCACCCCTCCTGATAAGCCTTAACTCTTCCAGTTTCCCAAGCCTGTAAAGGGTTTCCTCCCTTGGAAGCCGGCAGTAGGAGGAAGCAAAATCTACGGGGACGAATTCGAATTTCTCCATTCCAGCCTCGAGGGCTGATAAAACCTTGAAGTCTAGGTTTTCCAGACTCCTAAATTTCTCGATGATTTCCTTGTAGGACAAGGGTTGGAGGCCTCCCAGGCTAAAGCCTGCCCTGAAGCCTCCTTTTGAGGCAGGCCTCTATGAAGCCTACGTAGGCGGGGTCAGGCTTCCCAGGCCTACTCTTAAACTCTGGGTGGTATTGAACCCCCATGTGGAAGAGGCTTCCAGGATACTCGAAAATTTCAACCCTCCTACCATCCGGGCTTACACCGGAGAAGACTAAGCCCTTCTCCTGTAGGATTTCCCAGTAGGCTGGGTTTACCTCGAACCTGTGCCTATGCCTCTGATAGATTATCTCGCTTCCGTAGAGTTTTCTGGCTAGGGTTCCAGGTTTAAGCTTGACTGGTTGGGCTCCAAGCCTCATAGTCCCCCCAAGCCTTTCAACCCCCTTCTGCTCGGGCATGTAGTCTAAAACTGGGTGGGGGGTTTCAGGGTTAACCTCCGTGCTATTAGCGTCTTTAAGCCCGCACACATGCCTTGCAAACTCCACCACAGCCATCTGGAAGCCGAAGCATATTCCAAGGAAGGGTATACCCCGCTCCCTTGCATACTTCACCGCCAAAATTTTTCCTTCAGCCCCCCGGGAGCCGAAGCCAGGTGGGACGAGAAGCCCATCATAAGCATTTAAGATTTCAAGTTTTCCAGGATCCTCCTCGAAGGTTTCAGCCTCTATCCAGTCTATTTTCACAGCCGTGTAGAGTTGGGCTCCAGCATGCTTTAACGCTTCATTTATGCTTATGTAGGAGTCGGCTAACTTAGCATACTTGCCGCAGAAGACCACCCTGACTTCGTGGCGTGGCTGGTTGAAGCCCTCTAAAATCCTGTTCCACCAAGACCAGTCCGGCTTGGAGGCTTGGAGGCCAAGCCTGCGGCAGATGTAGTCTCCCATGCCCTGCCCGTCCAGTAGTAGCGGAATACCATAAATGTTCTTTACGGTTGGAGAGCAGAATACGGCTTTTTCCTCCACATTGGCGAAGAGGGCGATCTTCCTCCGAGCCTCAGCCTCAATCATTACGCTGCACCTGGCCACCACTAGGTCTGGTTGAATCCCAATCCTCCTAAGCTCGTTTACGCTGTGCTGGAGGGGTTTGGTTTTCTGCTCCCCCGTGGTTTCAAGGATGGGAACCAGGGCTACGTGGACGAAGAGCGTGTTGGTGAAGCCCTCCTCAAGCCTCATCTGCCTAGCAGCCTCGAGGAAGGGGAGGCCCTCAATGTCCCCAGTGGTTCCTCCAATCTCGGTTATCACCACCTCAGCTCCGGTTTTCTCCGCCACCCTCCTAATCCTACGCTTAATCTCATCGGTGATGTGAGGGATAATCTGAACGCATTTGCCGAGGTAGTCTCCACGCCTCTCCCTCTCTATAACCGTGCTGTAAACCTGCCCCGTAGTAATATAGTGATCCTTACTCATGTTCACGTCGAGGAAGCGCTCATACCAGCCGAGGTCTAAGTCGGTCTCCCCTCCATCATCGGTTACAAAAACCTCCCCATGCATGTATGGGTTCATGGTTCCAGCGTCCACGTTGACGTAGGGGTCTATTTTTATCGCCGTAACCTTGAAGCCTCGGGCTTGGAGCATTTTACCTATGGAAGCCGCTGTTACACCCTTACCCACGCTTGAAAGCACGCCGCCAGTCACAAATATATACTTGGCCAAGTTTGATCCGACTACACGGAATATTTTTAATAGGCCCTCATATTTTACCGTTGTCGTCCCTTAAGGGGCTGGTGTGGTAGCCTTGAAGTCTGTTTATAAGGGGGGCTGCCCAAACTGTGGGGGTGAAGCCCTAGACGAGAGGCTTTTAAAGGGGCTCCCCTGCCACAGGTGCTTCCCACTAGAGGAGGAGCCATGTAAGGCTCCTGAGAGGCTCCTCCAACTGAGGGATTACTGCTCCTTTAAGGATAGGGTTAAGGAGTTTGAGGAGTTCTTCTTAAAGAGGTTTGGAGCGAAACCCTGGGACTTACAGGTTTACTGGGCTAGGAGGCTTATCCTTGGAAGAAGCTTCAGCATTCTCGCCCC
>QMYD01000124.1 GCA_003662485.1 Candidatus Hecatellales archaeon
CACCCTCTCGCCTTTAAGCTTCTTAATGATTAGGTTGGCTACCTTCCTACCTGAGAGTAGCATCCCCCCGAAGATGGGGCCCATCCTAGGGGTTTGGAAGGCTGCAGCCACAGCCATTCCAGCAGCGTAGAGGCCTGGAGCAACCTCCCCCGTGTACTCCACCACCATACGCTCGCCAGTGGAGGCAGACATAGACTTCTCACCTGGAACAGTTAGGTTTAACTCTGGAATCTTCCTTGAGGCTACGCTTAAAACCTCAGCTTCATGGCCTGTGCAGTCCACGATTGCTCTAGCCTTCAAGCTTAAAGGGTCTACGTGGAGGCCTGAAACCTGAACAGCAGACCACTGAACAACCACACCCGTTATGGCTGGAGGATTACCCTGGAAAACCACGTCCTCCACGGTAATTCCGAGGAGGATTCTCGCTCCAGCCTGAAGGGCTCCATGGGCAAGCCCAACCATCAGCTCCACCACATCCACCGTGTAGAGGTTTCCCTCCGCCGGCTTAAGCCTGCAGCCTACCTCCCTCAGAATCCGGTCGGCAGGCTTCTCCACGACAACTCTTGGAAGCAGCATTCCTCCCCCTCCCATCCCACCACCAATGGAAAGCCTCCTCTCCAAGACGAGGGTTTTCAGTCCAGCCTCAGCCAGGTAGCGGGCTGCCGTCAGGCCTGAAGGTCCAGCTCCAACAATGATAACGTCGCTTTCAACAAGCTCAGCCAGCTCTTCAAGGCTCTCCCTCAACACGGCTCTGGTTATGGAGGCTTCATCAACCTCAGCCAAGGAAACCACCAACCATGAAAGGGGAGGGCTCCCCATTTAAGGTTAAGTAGGGAAGCCTAAAGTTAAGATAGGAATAGCTTTGCTCCTAATATGTTTTAGGCCTCGCAAACATTTTAGGCGGGGGAGCCGAATCTTCCTATGGATGGGCTATGGCTGAGAAGGCGGTTAGGATAAGCGTAACCATCCCAGAAGTCCTGTATAGGGAGTTTGAGGATGTGGCGAGGAGGGCGGGCTTCAAAAAGCGTTCGAGGGCTGTGAGCGAAGCCTTAAAGGGCTTCATAAACGAGTATAGGAGTCTTGAAGCCCTGCCTAAAGCTCCATGCACTGGAACCATAACCTTCACCTACCTGCATGGTAGGCCAGGCCTGCTTGAAGCCCTAATAGACCTCCAACATGAATACGGCAAGTTTATAACTTCCTCCCTCCACGTGCACCTAGACCCTGAAAGATGTCTTGAAACTATTGTGGTTAAGGGGAGCACGGGGGCTTTTAGGGAAATAGTGGAAAAGCTTAAAACGCTTAAGGTGGAAAACGTCCGCTACGTGGTCATACCCGAGAAGGGTAAGGCTTAATGTAGTCTGAGCCCTTAGCCATCCTCGACCCCACTAGGATACGCCTATAAACGCTTCCATCAGCCTTCTCCACCCTTTCAAGGAGGCCTCTAACCCTAACCCTCTCCCCCTCCCCGAAGATTCCACTATAGAGGCCTTCAAAGCTCACCAGTTCAAGGATTTCCCTTGCCTGCGGCCCCTTCAAAACCTTTACTTCGCCAATCTTGTAGAGGGCTGGGAGGAAGATGGACTGGGAGTCGTCTAGGATGGTTGCCTCAGCCTCCACGATTCCCTCAGCCTTAAGCCTCCTATCTCCGTAGGCTTCCCCAACCTCCCAGTCCGCCCTAACGGGGTGAATGGAGAAGAAGGTTTCCTCGTAGAGGCCTCGACTCCACGTTCGCCTATAGATTTCCCCTGCCTCCCCAAGGGTTAGGGGGTGAAGCCTCGCCTTCTCCTCACACCACCTCCTAAGCCTTTCACCCTCAAGCCTCCTAACCTCCCCCCGCTCACGGTAGAGGTTTTCCAAGGCTTCCCTCACCCTTAGGCTCTCCCTCAAACCGTAAACGGTTAAGTCTATGTCGGAGTAGGCGGGGTGATGAACTCCTAGGAGGATGGAGCCTGTTATCCCGAAGCTCGCCTGGGGAACTCTTGAGCTTTCAGATAGCAGCCTAACCAGCCTTGAAGCCTTAGCCTCCAAGGGGTCTCCTGGCGCCTCGACGATTTGCTTCACCTTCTCCTCTGGCTTGTAGTGAGCCTTAACCTTGCTTGCTGGGACTGCTGGAAACCTAAGCCCTGAAAACTCGTCGTCGTATAGGTATTCGGGGTAGCGGGCTTCAAGCATTTGCATGGTTTCCTCCACATGGGGGACGCTGTAAAACCTTAGAACCCTGCGGGCTCCCCCCTCTGAGAGCACGTATTTGAGGTAGGCGAAGGCCCTATTGGGCGGGTGAACCTCACCAACCACGCAGAAAACCAGCCCCTCAAAGGTTTCAAGGTAATCCCTATCCTTGAAGCTTCCAGGCCTCCTAAAGGGCTGGGATAATCCTGTCGTTTCTACTTCCTCCCAAAACGATTCTAAACCTTCTGCTCCCCCCACTTAAAACCTCCTCAAGCTTCCCTGAAACTATGACTTTCTCACCTTCCCCCGCAGCCTCGCAGAACCTGCCTCTAAGGCTGTAGGCTTCAGCTGGAGGCTGAGGCGCCTCCCCCCTGAGAAGTTTAACGTTTTTAAGCTTGTAGAGGCAGGGGGTGAAGTAGGGTTGGCTGCCCACGTCGATGGTGGCTTCAACCTCCACCCAGCCCAGCCTCCTAAACCTTTCCTCTCCATAGGCTTCCCTTGGAGGGTTTAGCAGCCTAATAAAGTATTCTCTACCCTTAAAGTATCCCTCCAGCCTCCTCCCAGCCTCAAGCCTCTCGAAAACCTCGAAGGGCAGTTCGGTGTCTCTTAGCCTAGCCTCCCAAAGCCTCCTCAAGCCTTCACCTTGGTAGGGCTTAATGGGGCTTTCACTTTCCCTGAGAAGTCTTCCAAGGGCCTCATAAACCTTTAAGCCCTCCCTGAAGCCGTAGACGATTAGGTCTATATCGGAGTCCGGCTTGTGGAGGCCGAGCATGGTTGAACCCGAAACCCCGAAGCTTTCTAGGGGGACCCCGGAAGCCTCTGAAAGCATGGAGGCCATTTCAAGGCATTCGCCTTCAACCCTATCCAAGCATCCAAGCCTCCCCCTAACCCTAAGCTCCTCTAGGAAGACTCTGGGCGAATAGTAGGATACTACGCTTCCCCAAGGGATTTCTGGAACCTCCTCGCCGAAGATGGGGTCAACCCTCAAATACTCAGGGTATTGTCTCTCGAGGAGGTTGTAGGCCTCCTGGAGGGAGCCCACCTTCACGTAGGCTTTTCCAGCCCTAACCCTTTCACCTTCACCCTCAAAATATTTTGGGAAGGCTACCACGAAGCCTGGGGGGTGGAGGAAGCCCTTCACCGCCAGGACTAAGCCATCAAA
>QMYD01000125.1 GCA_003662485.1 Candidatus Hecatellales archaeon
CCATGGTGGCCCGGTAGGCTGCAGCATGCATTACAGATTTGAGCGGAGGCTTTTCGAGCATGAGGCCAAGTTCAACCAGCGGATTTACACCCGCAGACTTCAGCCGTTCAATCAGGGATAAACTGTCAACCTCGAATTTCTTAATTATGGTTACTAGTTCTTCGGGCTTATCCATGTAGTCGGCTATCCAGAGGTCCATTTTAAGCCTGGTCCACCACCACCTCCAAGTTTTGAAGTCTCGGAACCATGAACGTTTAACACCGCACTCCTTTGATGCCTTACTCCAGTTGAAACCTAGAAGTATTCCTTCACCCTTCGATGCGCCTCTTTCCCATCTAATGAAAATGTTGGCGGTATCCCACGGCTTCAACTCCTCCGGCAGGTATTTTTTAAGCTCTCTTTTCTGCTCACTAGTCAACCATTTAACGAACATTCGCTTGTGGCCCACATTTGTTTCAAAGTATTGGATTATTGCATCATCCTTACACCATGGCGGACATGCTATTACCGTATACTCGTATCTTGGAGCTTTTGCTGGAAAGTTTTTCTCTACGTATTTGGCTATTAGGTAGCCGCTTGTAAGCCCGGGACATATGTGATCGTGGAGTTCAACTGCTTTCAGGAAGTCGTTAGGTATGCCTTTATAGGCCCAAACATTGCAGATGGTTATTAGGCTGAACTCGTTTCCACCAAAAACTTTAGCCACCATCTTCTCATGCCAAGCCTCAGGATTATTCAGAAGCTTTTCAGCATCAATATTTTCTTTAGCTATTCGGCTGAAAACTTCCTCGTCCCTCAGTTTCATGAATTCTGATAGGGCTGAAGACCTGTCTACTCGCTCCCTGTCTAAATAGGATTTTAGAAGTTCTCCGTTAGCTTCGAGATATAGGCATTCCTTTGTCTCTTTGCTGAAGAAGGCAAACCACAGTGGACTGTTGTAAGGCTTATGTATGTTTACTAGGTTGCCCTTCCCCCTAGAGAGGCCGGAGGTTATCATTACTCCGTCAAGAGCCTTCTCAGTTGTATACTCGCCGATTTTTGCTATGTAGCCAGCGTCTGTTAGGGCTAGAATGTTGGGTGAACCCTTCTCGAAGCCCAGCTCGCTCATAGCCTTAACAGCCGCCCTAAAGCCGACGAGGTGAAGGACTGAAAGGTTGTCTTCGCCAACAAACTCTATGAGAGGCTTAAGCTCTGGATATTCGTCTGCAAGCCCCTGGACTGCAGCAGCACCGCCAATAGAGAGCACTGATGTAAGTAATACTGCGAGAACAATCGTGGACATAGCTTTTAAACTAGTTGAACCCCGCAAATCTTTCACCTCTCCCGTCTTCCAAATGGAAGGGAGAACTATAAAAATATTACCATTTCATTGAAAAGTAATAATTCATACCCCTATTACATAGTCATCGTGAAACGCTCCAAGAAAGAAAACATGTTAGGGTTTCCTTAGCCTCCTCCGATAATCGTGAATGTTAATCGATCAAGGTAGCTGTTAGGCCTGGAGAGGAAGTGATAGAATGTAGAGGGGGTCTTGGTGCGGCCGGCGGGATTTGAACCCGCGATCTGGGGCTTGGAGGGCCCCCATCCTAGTCCAGCTAGACCACGGCCGCTGCTATTATGGTTTAGCTAGGCCTGCCTTTAAAATTAGCGTTTAAAACTCTCTTTCCACGAGGATTCTGGCGAGGGTTTGGAGGTCTTTTTTGGCCTGGGTTTCGGGTAGGGGTTGAAGCCTGGCGAGGGCCTCCTCCACGTAGGCTTTAGCCTTACTCTTCGTGTAGGCTATTCCTCCAAGCTTGACCACAAGGTTTAGGGCTTCTCTAACAGCCTCCCCGCTTTTGAGGCTTGAAGCCTTAAGGATGGCCTCCCTCTCCACCGGGTTCGCCCTGGAGAGGGCGTAGATGATGGGCATGGTTTTCTTACCCTCCCTGAGGTCGCTTCCCACAGGCTTCCCAAGCCTAGCCTCATCAGCAGTTAAGCCTAAAACATCGTCTACCATTTGGAAGCCTATTCCAGCGAGCCTCCCATATTCGCCTAGGAGGTGAACTGTTTCGCCGCTGGCTCCACCTATTAGAGCTCCAACTTCGGCTGAAGCCTTGAAGAGGTAGGCTGTCTTCCGCTCCACCATCGCCAAGTATTCTTCTTCGGAAACTATGGTTCGCCCTTCAAACTCCATGTCTAGCATCTGGCCCTCGCAAATGCGGAGGGTAGCCTCGGAAAGCGTTTCAACCACGCTGACGATGGTAGCTTCTGGAATCCCCCTCTCCCTTAAGCCTTTCGAGGCTGCCTGGAAAACCTTGGCGAAGAGGAAGTCGCCAGCCAGAATGGCGGTGGGCTCACCCCACCTAGCATGGACTGAGGGAACCCCACGCCTAACCAGGTCCCTATCTATGATGTCGTCGTGGATGAGGGTGAAGGTGTGAAGGATTTCGAGGGCTGCGGCTGCGGGTATGGCTTGGTCTCCCAGGCCTCCCACAGCCTCGCAAGCCTTAAAAGCGAGGTAAGGCCGGAGCATTTTACCTCCAGCCCTTAGCAGGTGCCTTGAAGCCTCATAAAGGGTTTCAGCAGGCTTAAACTCTGTTTGTAATGCTTCCTCGATGAAGGCTTTAACCTTCCCTGCGGTTTGGGCTAGGTCACTTGGCCATTCTAGGCCTGAACTTGTATCCATACTCGATTATCCCCTCAGCTCCAGCCTCCCTAACCTTTCGGAAAACCATTTCAACGGGCATGCCAGCCCTAACCTCCTCAGGGAAAACATCTACGATCTGGGTGAGGATTTTCACACCCTCCTCAAGCTCCACAAGCCCGATAATGTATGGAACCTGGGATTCATAACCCTTAGGCGGGCTTTCCCTAATGACGGTGTAGGCTAGGAGTTTCCCCTTCTCGCTCAGCTTATACTCTTCAAGCTCCCTGCTCCCACAGCGGTTGCAAACAAGCCTCCTAGGGAAATGGATGGCTCCACACTTAGTGCATCGGCTTCCAATCAGCCTATACCTGTACTTAGACTCCCTCCAGTACTGGGGTACGTTCAGCATGGCTTAACCCTCCTCAGAACGGTTACAGCCGCCAGCGAGTAGAGGCCTCCAAGACTCTGGGCCACGCCAACCTCAGCCCTTGAAACCTGGTTTTCGCCAGCTTCACCCCTAAGCTGCCAGCATATTTCCACTATCTGGTAGAGGCTGGTGGCTCCTCCAGGGTTTCCCCTAGCCTTCAAACCACCCATAGTGTTGGTTGGAAGCTTCCCCTTAACGCTTAGCCCCCCGGAGGCAGCGAGCTTCGCAGCCTCACCCCTCCCAGCC
>QMYD01000126.1 GCA_003662485.1 Candidatus Hecatellales archaeon
GCGCAGGTTAGGCAGGTGTAGCCTATTAGGGCAGCCCTAGCTAGGCCCTCAAGGTTTCCGGAGAGTCCTCCTGAAACAATAGCTGTCCAAACAGCTCCAATCCCCCCGAAATATACGTCTCCAAAGTTTCCAGCTGTTATGGCGAAAACCGGGCACTCATAGAGACAGCATCCGCAGCGGAGGCAGTATAGGGCTTCCCTGAAAATTGGGTGTTTTGCAGCCTCCAACCGGCCGTTGTCGAGGAAGATTACGTGAAGCTCCCTTGGGCCGTGAACCCCATAGGTTATGGTTTTCTCAATGTCAGCTGTCTTACTCGGCCCTGAAATAATGTTTATGTAGGAGGGGCTTGGCCCCGTTGCATATCTCCAGGTTACCTCAGCCACCTTCATGGCCTCCTGGAAGGTTGGAACCACCTTCTCCACTCCCACAATGGCTACATGAACCCTTGGAAGCCCCGTGCTCAGCCTAGCATTCCCCTCATTCTCAATGATGATGAGGCTTCCAGTATTGGCAGCAACCACATTGGCCCCGCTAACCCCAACATCCGCCCTAACAAACTTTTCCCTCAAAAACCTGCTAACAACAGCTACCTCCTCCTGGATTTCCGGGGGGACCCTTTCGCCTGTAGCCTTACTTAGAAGCTCCGCCACATCCTCCCTTGGAATGTGGATGGAGGGATTGATTATGTGGGTTGGCCTTACGCCTAGAAGCTGAACTATGAGTTCTCCAAGGTCGGTTTCGTAAACCCTGTTTCCATGCTCCTCCAGGTACTCCCTTAACCTTATCTCCTCGCTGGTTAAGCTCTTAGACTTAACGACAAGCTTGTTGGAGCCTATGATTTCACCGGCAATCCTTAGGGCTTCCTCCCCTGTTTTTGCAAGGTAAACGTGGCCCTTGGAGTCTGCTATGGAGTCCATGGCCTCACCTACGATTTCCTCCATCCTCGCTATGGACTGCTCCTTTATCCTCCTAACCTCCTCAGCCAGCATCTGGGTTTGAGGATGCCTGGCCAAAGCCTTCTCAACACTCGCCCTGTAAGCCTTCACCGCTCTTTCAAGGGCTAACTCTATCCTCCTGTTCCTGACAGCCTCCATAAGCTTACTCTTATACTCCCTTTGAAGGCTCAACCTCTCCCACCTCTTAAGGCTTCCCCGACAAGCTGGACCACATCCAAGACTTCAACGTTGACGTTTAGGGCTTTGGCTCCACGTTTAAGCTGGAGGAGGCATCCTGGGCAGCATGTAACGATGGTGGAGGCACCTGTGTCGAGGAGTTCCCTAACCCTCCTCTCCGCTATCCTAAGGCTAAGCTCGGGGAAAATTAATTCTAGGCCTGTTCCTCCCCCACAGCACATGGCCTGCTCCCCGCTTGTTGGAGCCTCTAAAACCTTTAACCCCTCAATCTTCCCTAGGAGGCTTCTCAAAACCTTTGATATTTCGAGGAAGCGGGCTAGCTGGCATGGGTCGTGGATGGTAACCGTCCTGTTTAGGGAAAGCCTAACAGGCCTACTTTCAAGGATTTCATCCAGAAATTCAACGACATGTTTAACCTCGAAGTTTTGCTTCACGAATTTTGGGTGGAGGTTTTTAAGTGAGCTAGTGCAGGCTGGTACGAGGCCTACAACCTCCCTGACGCCTGCCTCCCCCAGCCTTTTCGAGGCTTCAGCAGCCTTTCTCTCAAAGGCTTCAAGGAATCCCAGGTAGTATAGGGGTGAGCCGCAGCAGGGCTCCTCCTCGCCTAAATAGGCGAACTCCACTCCAAGCCTCCTCAAGATTTCAACGGTTTCAAGGAGGACTTGACGGTAGGGGTCTTCCTTCGGCTTAACCTTGGAGAGGAGGGAGGGAATGTTTAACCCTAGCTTCCTAAACCCCATGGTTAGCGAAAGCGTTCTCTCAACGCTTATTCCCTTTTCCTCTAGCCCTCGGATTTTCTCGAGGAGGGGTTCAAGGTAGGCCATAAACTGGTATCCGCAGCCTGCGAAGAGGAGGCGTTCATGCCTCCTAGGAAGGTTTAAACCCTCAGCCCATCCCCCCTTAACCTTTGAGGGTAAGCCGAAGAGATTATCGTTTCTAACTATGTTATCCCTGAGTAGGAGGCAAACCCTTGGAACAATATTCTCCTTCAAGGATTCCATCCCGGAGAGGACTGACTCTTCAATCCTTAAATAACGCTCACAGGCTTGAAGAAATAAAAAGCTTTAATTTCATAAGGTTTATGGCTTAACATGGCTTTACCCCTAAAATTTGAAGGGGGTTTAGGTGAAGGTTAGGGAGCTAATTAAGGGCTTCAAACCCTACGAGTGGGAGCCTTCGAGAAGGCAGATTTCAAGGGAAACAGGCATACCGGAAGAGGAAATTTTAAGGTTTGACCTTAACACGGTTCCCTACAGGCCTGAGGAAGTTTTGGAGGTCTTCGCTGGGAGGCTTGCAAGCCTACCTATTCACGAGTATCCCGACCCCTCCTACCGGGAATTGAGGGAAGCCCTTTCCGAATACTTGGGGGTCAGCCCTGAAAACCTGACGGTTACCGTGGGGGCTGATGAAGCCTTAGACGTAATGGCGAAGGCCTTCATAGATCCTGGAAGTTTAGCCCTCATATCCGCTCCAACCTACTCCATGTATAGGGTGACAGTTGAAGCTTTGGGAGGCAGCATCGTCGAGGTAGTGAGGAAGCCTGACTTCTCCGACAATATTGAAGCCTTAATAGAGCAGGCTGGGAAGGCTGATGTCAGAATGATTTTTCTCTGCAGCCCAAACAATCCAACCGGCAATCTCACATCTGAAGCAGATGCTGTAAGGCTGCTGGAGGCCGTAGACTGCGCTGTGATGGTTGACGAGGCTTACGCCGAATTCGCAGGAGCCTCTCTAGTGAAGCTTGTGGAAAACCATGAAAACCTTGCTGTGGTTAGAACTTTTTCTAAGGCCTTCGCCATGGCTGGGGCTAGAATAGGCTACCTCGCCGCCTCGAAGGAAATGGTTGAACTGTTGAATAGGGTTAGGCCTCCTAACAGCGTCAGCCTGATTTCACTAGCCCTCGCCAGGCTTGCCCTAGATAAAATAGACTTCTTCCTTGAGAAGGTTAGGGAGGTAGTGGCTGAAAGGGATAGGATGGCTGAAATCCTTGGAAGGCTTAAGGGCTTAACAGTCTACCCATCCAAGGCAAACTTCCTCCTCATCCGCTTCAAAACCATTGAAGCCTCCCAAGTTTATAGGATGCTTCTTAGCCGGGGTATGGTGGTTAGAAGGGTTAGAGGCCCCCTCCTAGAAAAC
>QMYD01000127.1 GCA_003662485.1 Candidatus Hecatellales archaeon
AAGCCCTTACTGAGCGTGTAGTATTTTCTTGGTGGGGCTGGAAGTTCACCCTTCTCCTCATAGGAGGATATGAGGCCGAACCTTTCCAGCACGGTGATATGCTTTAGGATGGCTTGCTGGCTTACGTCAAGCTCCTTCGAAAGCTGAATTAAGTATTTAGGCTCCTGGGAGAGAAGCTTAAGAATTCTCCTCCTCGTTGGATTCCCAAGCACGTAGAGGAGTTCCTCAACCTCCATGTCCAACGCCTCCAATAGTGAACTCACAGTTTTCCAATATAAGGTTTCTCTCCAAAGGTTACTAACCAAAGGTTAAAAACAATTAAAAAATAACCCAGCCAATAGTTTTAGCCGGAAGCGGGGGTCGCCAAGTCTGGTCAAAGGCGCAGGGCTTAGGACCCTGTCCCGAAGGGGTTCGTGGGTTCAAATCCCACCCCCCGCACCAAGCTCCCCAAGAAAACTTAACGCCAGCCTAAGAGTCTTTTCTCGCCTTCAATCTTTTCAGGTTTGTGATGTCTCCGGGTTGGTTCCCAAGTATTTGCCCTCCCCATCTCTCACAGCGAAATAGCGGATGTAGATTAGTTTTCCGTCGAGTTGGAGCCAGAATTTGGCTGTATTCCTTCCACCCCTTCTAAAGGCTTCGGGAAACCTGTTAACAACTTCAACGCTTTTCTGGGGGCACTACTACACCTTCCCTACCTAAAACTGCCTTTCGCTGCTGTAGCTGGTGGCCCTATGCTAAGGGACTCGTATACTGGCGTGAGGAGCCTGTTCTGAAGGGAAACCGCTAAATTCCTTAAACCCTAATAGGGCATGTATAGGGGTGGAAGGCTTGGGAAGCATTCGGATAGCTTTACTTGGGGCTGGAATGGCTGGGCTAAGCCTCCTCGAAGCCCTAAGCCTAAAGGAGGGTTTTAAAGGACTCTGGCATGAGAAGGTGGGCGGATATAGGGTTCAAGACCTAGAGGGTGTAGCAGTATATGATGTGGACGCCTCCAAGGTGGGGAAACCCCTCAAAGAGCTTTCAAAAAGCCTTGAAGGCCTTGAAGGGGAGGTTAGGCCAGGCCTCCACCTCGACGAACCCCTCCCAGGCCTAACCCTCGCTGAAAATCTTAGAAGCTCGGAGGATTTGGCTGATGAGTGGAGAAACCTCAGGGTGGATGTAGCGGTTAACCTTATAACATCGGGGGGTTTCCGCTCCTCGGAGGCCTATGCGGAAGCCGCCTTGAAGGCGGGGGTATGCTTTCTCAATGCAACCCCCACGAGGATAGCCTCCACCCCCACCATGGATGAGGCCTTTAAAAGGAAGAAGCTAACCCTAGCTGGAGACGACTTAATGAGCCAGCTTGGTGGAACAGCCCTCCACCGAGGCTTAATACGCTTCCTCTCTAGGAGGGGGCTTAAAATCGTTAAGAGCTACGAGCTGGATGTGGGGGGAGGCCTAGACACACTGGCCACCCTCAAATCCGAGGTGAAGGAGGCTAAGCGAAGCCTAATAGGGGAAGCCTTAAAAGCCGAACTCGCCCACGCCTTCCCAAGCATAGCTGGAACCATTGACTACGTGGGCTTCCTAGGCGGCCGGAGGGTTTCCTACATTTACGTGGAAGGTGAAGGCGCCCTTGGCTCCCAATTCAAGCTCGACTTAACCCTTCAGAGTTTAGATCCACCCAATGCCGTGAATATCCTCTTAGATGTGGTTAGAGCCTTGAAGGCGGCTAGGGATAAAGGTGAATATGGAGCCCTACCAGAGGTTTGCGCCTATGGGTTTAAGGCTCCACCAAAACCCATGAGGCTTGAGGAGGCTGAGGAAGCCTTCACGAAAAGGTATGTGGAGGCTTAGCCCTCCTGGAGAAGCCTTTCAAGGTCTTGGAGGCTTAGGCCTGCTATCCCAAGCCTTTCAACGGTTCTACCCTTCGCATAATAGTCCTCCCCATTTATGATTGAGAAAAGCGTTATAATGGCCTTCATCACAGGCGTTTCAACTCCAAGCATGCTGGCGAGGGAGGCCATGAAAACCAAGCCGTAGGGTACATCCTCCGTTACGAAGCGGTCTCGGAGGTGGGTTGGACCCTTCATCTTCACCCCAGCCTTCCAGCAGTTGGCTCCGAAGAGCAGCCCCATCTGGATGATCCTATCCATCTCTGTGAGCTCCTCACCGCACTCGTAGATTTTCACGTTTAGGGCTTTGCATAGAGCCTCCCTCTCCCTATTCAGGGCCTCATAGATTTTGGCTACGGAGGCTGTTATCCCCTCCTTGTAAAGGTAGAATTCTCCTTTAGCATACTCAATCCTCCCAGCGTTCAACAAGGTTGCAGCTGGATGCGTTATAGGGTTAGGATTGTTTATGGCTGCCTCCAAAACGTTCTTGCAGGGCTGAATGACGCTGTAGAGCTCTTTAACCAGCTCCACGATTTCACTTGTAAGCTTGGCTGGGAGTACGCCTAGGGGGAGAAGCTTAGCCGTCACGTGTACGATCACGCTTCCAGGCTTGAGAAGCCTGCAGCCATAGGGGAGGGTGGAGGTTTCGGCTAGGGGAACCCTCACCCCAGCCTGCTTGAAAACGTTTAGGAACTCGAGGGTTCCAGCCGTTCCAGGCATGAGCACCACGGCTTTAGGCTTCTCGGAAGCCTTCCTCAAGTATTCAGCGCAGGCCTCTGCGAAGGCCTCATGGCCGTAGGCTGGAACGATTACCAGCACGAGGTCGACGCCTTCAAGAGCTTCGGAGATGGAGGTGGTAGCCCTGTTAAGCTTAGCCGTTCCAACCCTTGCCTCCCCTAAAAGCTCGATTTCACCCCTGCGCTGAACCTCCTTGAAGGCTTCACCTGCGAAGGGTGGAAGCTCGAAGAAGTTAACCTTAAAGCCTGCTAGCGTTAGGTCTGCTGCGGCGGCATGGCCTCCATGCCCCCCGCCAAGCACGGCGACGCTGCTAATCATCCCATCCTCACCAACTAAAATTTTTCGGGGGAAACCCTAAAAGACTTACCATTAGGGTTAGGCTTGAATGTGGAGGGCTGCCCTTAAAACCTCGCTTGGTCCTCCTTCAAGCTTGACTATTTTTGGAAGCTTGCCGAAAGTGGCTAGGTGCTCCCCATAGATGATTAGGGCACCCCTAACCCCCTCAATTTCTCCAGCCCTCTCCAAGCCTTTCCTCAAGGCCTCTCCTACATCTCCGCCCATCACGGCGATGCACACCGCCTTGGCAGCTGCATCGGCTAGGGCTGCAGAGTCAGCTACCACCGCAGCGG
>QMYD01000128.1 GCA_003662485.1 Candidatus Hecatellales archaeon
GCTGCCTTCCTTGAGAGGTTGGAGGGGAAGCAGAGGCAGGGCCTCTTCTGCCACTTCAAAATAACTGATTGGGGTTTAGAATAGGCCTGGAAACTTGATAAGGTAGAGGATGTAGAGGCTTGCCAGCGAGGCTGCAAGCAGAATCATGCCCACCGCCGTTTTAACTGTTGAGGGCCTACGGCCAACGGGTGAGCGGAGTCCATCCCAAACCATGTATCCCCCACCCACTCCAGCGAAAAGGAAGATCATGGCTACAAGGCTTTCGCTGAGGGTTTGGGTGGCAAGCTGCCTTGGGATGATGGGGTAAAGCTGGCGGCCCAGCATGATGGCTGGAAGCGTCCGCTCGCAGAGCAGGTAAAGGCCTCCCCCACCCAGGAAAACGGCGAGGAAAACCATGGCTAGAACGGCCACTGGGTAGGGGTTGAAGGATGGAGGCTTCCAGCCCCCCCGTTTCCTTCCAAACTTTCTCGCATACTTTGAAGGTTTACCCTTCCTCCTCAACAAGCCTTCTAGCTACCTCCTTAACCCAGCGGCCAGCTGCAGGATTACTTATTATAGCCTTCAAATAGTCCTTCCAACCTATCTCCATGGCTTTGCTCCAAGTCTTGAATCCTTCGAGGAGGTTGCGGTAGGCTGCCGTATGCCTGTCGCAGAGGCTCCCCCCCGGAATAACCTCCCTACCGCAGATGGGACACTTCAACTCTTATCCCTCCTAGAGGGGCACTCAGGGTTTATGCAGAAGGTGAAAGGCCTCTTCCCCTTAAGCTTCAGGGTTAGGGTAGGCCAGCCGCAGAGCTTACAGGGCTTGTCTGAAACGGTTAGGCGGCCCCTCTGGGGTAGAGGATAAGCCTGCCTACACTTCCCAGTGAAGAAGTTTGTGCAGCCTATGAAGCGTTTCCCCGTCCTCCTCGACCTTAAAATGACTAGGCTGCCTGTGCCGCAGGAGGGGCAGGAGCCTACAAGCCTACGCCTCAAATTCTCTGCCTGAATGGCCTTAGAAAGCGTCCCCCCAAGATTTTCCTCAGCCTTCTTAAGCTCCTCCACAACTGGTTTAAGCTCCTCTAAGGCTTCGGATAGCACGTTTTCCCTACTCTCCTCCCCCCTCTCTATGGCGTAGAGCTGCCTCTCAAGGTTCCTCGTAAACTCTACTGAAATGATGGTTGGACAATACTTGCTGAAGGCTTCTACCACAGTGAATCCTACATCCGTCACGGTAATTCTTTCACCCCTAATGTAGCCCCGCTGGTAAAGGGTTTCAATTATTTCAGCCCTTGTAGCCTTGGTTCCCAGCTCTAACTCCTCCATCGCCTTAAGCAGGCTGGCTGGATTATAGCGTGGCGGGGGCTCCGTAAACTTTTGAACGTACTCAACCCTTTCCAGTAAAACTTTTTCTCCCTGCTTTAGGGGTGGAAGAGGTTTTTCCTCGAATTCAGCGTAGGGCTTGTAGAGGCTTATCCATCCCTCCTCAATTATCCTTCTCCCATTCAAGGTAAACTTGTAGCCTTCAACCTCCATGGAAACCTTAACCATTAGTCTGATGGAGGGCTTGCCGAAGGCTGCAAGGAAGCGTTTAACCACCAAATCGTAGATTCTGGAGTCGTCCTTGCTTAGGGGGGCCTCAGGAAGCTTCCCCGTTGGGTAGATGGCGGGGTGAGCTGGGTCCTCCCTAGCTCCCTCCACAGGCTTAAGCTCTCCTCCCTCCAAAACCTTCTCGGCGAGTTTGCGGTAGGAGGGGTTTTCAGCTAAACCTTTAAGGATGGCTTCATAGTTTATGGTTGGAGGTAGCTTCTGGCTGCTTGTCCTCGGATAGGAAATTAGGGCGTTGAGGTAAAGCCTTTCAGCTATGTTCAGCGTTCGGCTTGGAGTGTAGCCGAAGAATCTGTAGGCTTCCCTCTGCAGGCTTCCAAGGTCGAAGGGTTCAGGAGGCATTCTCCTCGAAGTCTTCTCCACCACGCTTGTGATGGTTCCAGTTCTCCCCTTGCAGGCTGAAACCACTGCTTCTGCTTCCCGGAGGCTTGGAAGCCTATTCCTTTCAAATTCAACCCTGTAGCGGCTTCCACCTATGATGGCTTCAGCCTGGATTTCCCAGTAGGGGGTTGGAACGAAACTGTTTATCTCGTATTCCCGCTCGCAGAGGAGTTTAAGCGTTGGCCCCTGAACCCTTCCAATACTCAGGGTGAAATGCTTTTTCAACTGCTTCTCCACGGAGAGGATGAGGGCTCTTGAAAGGTTCACCCCGTAGAGCCAGTCCACCTCATGGCGTGTTCTACCAGCCTCAGCCATTTCAAAGTCTAGGCTTGGCATGAGCCTTTCGAAGGCTTGGTTTAACTCTTCTGGTGTAAGCGTGGAAAACTTCATCCTCTTAGCCTTTTTCTCCGCTCCACCGCAGGCGTGCTTCAGAATCATGTAGCCGATAAGGCTTCCCTCCACATCGTAGTCGGTGGCATTAATGAATTCTGAAGCCCTCCTGCTAAGCTTCTCGATGGCTGAAATTATGGTCTTAATCTTCTTTGCCCCCCTCTCGGCGAGGTGTCTGGGAGCCCACGTATACTCGAAGACGGGGTAGAGGCTTCTATCTCCAGCCCGCTGGGTTACTGTGTAGAGGTGGCCCATGGCTGGGGCTACCACATACTTCCTGCCATTCCGCTTAAACTCGAAGTATGGGATGCCCCTATAGGTTTTCTTGGTGGGAGGTCCCTCGCTGAGGGCTGAGGCAATCCTCTGGGCTGCATCAAACTTCTCCGCTATGATTAGGGTGTGCCCTCCACGCAAGCCTTCAAACTCCTCTTAAATTCCAGCCCATCCCAAGCAATATATATTGTTGCCTTTAAGAGTGAAAGAAAAGGGCGGGTTGAAGGCCTATGCTAGCAAAATTACTGTAAGCCAGGTTAAGTTTGCAGAATGGAAAGGCCCTGCGAAACCTAACCCGACACCCTGAAAGTTTTTAGGAGTAGGAAGGCTCAAATTTTTAAGCCGAAAAGGGGAAACTTTAGGGGAGAAATTTGCTTAAAGGCTATGCTGGCAGGAGGGTTCACGTAGACCTCTCTAAGGGTGAGGTTTCAACCCTAAACCTTGAGGCTGGCTTCCTTGAAGCCTATCTTGGGGGGAAGGGCTTCGCTGCCTCCATCCTCTAC
>QMYD01000129.1 GCA_003662485.1 Candidatus Hecatellales archaeon
ATACCTGTCCATTAAAGCCCTCTCAAAAGCCATGTAACGCCTTTTAGCCTTCCGGTAGATGGCGAGGCGGCTATCCCTTAGGCTTGGAAGCTTCAGCCTCCTGTCGGCTGAAAGCTTCTCCACCATGTAGGCGTGTTTGAGGTCGAGGGCAAGCCTCCTACCCGTTTTGGAGGCGGTGGAGAGGAAGGATTTAAGCCTGTCAACATCTGTGGTGGCGAAGTCGGCTAGGATGAGCCCCCTAACCTTGGAGGCAACCATCCAAAGCTTCTCCTCCAGTTCCGCCTCAGAGGAAACCCCACCGTCAACGAGGTTTGTACCCTCAACTATGAAGCTTTCCACCTTGGCTTCGGCGGCTTCAGCTATGAAGTCGAGGGTGAGCTGAGGCTTGGAGCCGTGAAGCCTGAAGTCTCCAGTGTAGGCTAAGGAGCCCTCAGGCGTGTGGATGATGAAGCCATAGGCTCCAGGAATGGAATGGTCGACGTGAACGGGCTTAACCTCGAAGCATCCAACCCTAATCCTGCTTCCAGTCCTAAACGTTGAAAATTTAAGGTTTGAGAAATCGTATTCGAAGCTTTTACCCCTAATCTCTCCTACGGCTTCGAGGATGGCTAGGGTGGTTTCACCACAGTATATGGGGATCTCTCTCTTCAGGAAGGAGATGTAGGCGGAATGGTCTAGGTGAGCGTGGGATAGGAAGACAGCTGAAACCGTTGGCTCCCCCTCATCAAACCGGTATAAGCCTTCAACCCCCGGCAGAAGCCCAAACTCGAGGAGGCTTTCAACGCTTCTAGGCGAAAGGAAGGGTTCAGAGTAGAACCTTCGCTTCCGGCTGAAGGAAACCCCGAAGTCGAGTAGGATGCGTTCTCCCCCACACTCAACCATAATCTTGTTTCCGCCAACCTCCCCAACCCCTCCCAGAAACCTGAGTTTAAGCTCGGCCAGGGTGCTTCCCCTATTAGAGCTTAGCTTAAAACTATTTTAACGGTTAGGAGGATGAGGACGAGGCCTAGGGTTTTCCTTAAAATCTTGGGTTTAACCCTCATTGAAATTCTTGAGCCTATTTGGCCGCCTAGGAGGGCTCCTAAGCCCACCGTAACCATCCTAGCGAAATCTATGTTTCCGGCTAGGAGGTGGCCTATGGAGCCTGAGGAAACGTTGATTAGGGTTGCAAGCTCCGAGGTTGCTACTGCCACATGGATAGGTATGCCGAGGACGAGGCACATTAGGGGCATGTTGACGATTCCTCCCCCAATTCCAGCCATGCCGGAAAGGAAGCCTGCTCCAGCCCCACCTAGGGCAGCCAGCAGCGGATTAAACTCATAGCTGAAGCTAGCCCCCCTCCTATCCCTCAAGACCCGCTTCCACAGGACAGGGAAGGTAAAGCGAAGCTTTCTAACCCTCTCAAACCTCATCTCTAAGAAGAGGCTTAACCCTGCGTAGGCTTGGAGTATGGAGAAGAAGATTCGGAGGAAGCTTGGATTGAAGAAGCGGGTTAGCCAGGCTCCGAGGAAGGCCATGGGGGAGGCTGCGACGAGCAGGAGTAGCCCAAGCTTAAAGTCCACCCTACGGTTGAAACTATAGGTTGCAGCCGCTGAGCCTGTGGCTAGGATGATGGAGGCGAGGGAGGTTCCAATAGCCTTTTGGAAGGGCATGGATAAGCCCAAGTAAAAGTAGGGGACGAAGATGAAGCCTCCTCCAAAACCGAAAATGGAAGCGTAGATGCCTGTTAGGAGGCCTACCACCAGGTCTACCAAAACCTCTAGGGGCGTCGAGGAGACCACACCCTAAGAGCGTGAATAATAATGCAAAAGTTTTAGGAAAATAAAGCTTTTGGGAGGCTAAAGCACGGTTACGGATTTAGCTAGGTTTCTAGGCTTATCGGGGTCAAGTCCCTTCTCCACCGCCATGTAGTAGGCGAAGAGCTGGAGGGGTATGATGTAGATGATGGGGGTAAGGATTTCAGGCACCTCAGGCATGGGAACATAGCTGTTGCTAAGCTCTTTAAGCTCCTCATCGTCTTCTGCTCCAAGCGTTATTATCTCTGCCCCCCTAGCCTTCATCTCCATAATGTTTCCCATGATGAGCTTTCTATCCCCATCTTTTGGGGCTATGAAGATTACGGGGAAGTCCTTTTCTATAAGGGCTATGGGGCCATGCTTACTCTCCCCAGCCGGGTAGGCTGTTGCAGGTGTATAGGAGATTTCGAGGAGTTTAAGTCTACCCTCAAGAGCTGTAGCAGTGTTTAAGCCTCGGGCGAGGAAATAAAAATGCTTTTTATCTCTGTATTGCTTGGCTAGCTGCTCCATCAGCTTGCTGTGGCTTTTTAAGACTTCCTCAGCCAGTTGGGGGGTTTTCTGGAGGGCCTCCCTGTAGTAGTCCACCTCAGCCTGGGAGAGCTTCCCCCTCTTCCTTCCAAGGTGGAGGGCTATTTGAAGGTGGACGAGAAGCTGGGAGGTGTAGGTTTTGGTGGCGGCTACGCCTATTTCTGGGCCTGACTGCTGGAGGAGGTAGGCCCTAGTTATCCTCGTCAGGGTTGAACCAAGCACATTGGTTATGGCGAGAAGTGTGGCAGCCCTAAGTCTTGCATACTCGGCTGCGGCTAAAACATCTGCGGTTTCACCCGACTGGGAAACGAGCAGCACGGCTGAATCCACGTTCACCGACCTACCATACTGTTCAATGAATTCGCTTGCTACGACGGGGATGGTTGGGAGGGCTGCCAGCTTCGAATACATGTAGCTGCCTGCGAGGCAGGAGTGGTAAGAGGTTCCAGCAGCCACTAGGTAAACGGTCTTAGACCTGTCAAGCAGTTCGGCAGTTAATTCCAAGTATAATCTTTGAAGGTTTAGGCTATATCTTAGCGCTCTAGGCTGCTCGAAGATTTCCTTCAGCATGTAGTGGGGGTATCCCTCCCTTGAGGCCTCCTCCAAACTCCACTCTAGCGTTACGGTTTTCTTTTCAACAGGTTTTCCATCAGCTATCCGCAGGATGGTGTGGCTGGTAGGGGTTATTTCAGCCAGCTCTCCCGAATCTAGCGGAATAACCGTTTTAGTATGGTCTATGAAGGCTACGGTGTCAGAGGAGGCAAAGTTTCCCTTATCTGATAGGCCGAGGAGGAGGGGGCTCTCC
>QMYD01000130.1 GCA_003662485.1 Candidatus Hecatellales archaeon
ATCCCGTACAGTTTGAAGGGTCAACCATCACCATTCTAGCTTGAGCTTCCAAAAACCTCACCCACCAACCTCTTGATTTCGTCTTCCCTAAGCCCTAATTTTTCAAGGGTTTCAGGTTTGGGCACCCCGTTTGAGTCCCAGCCGTGAAGCGAATAGTAGGCGTCGAGGAGTTTCTCGTATTTCTCCCTTATCATGCGTTTACCTCTGACGATGGGTAGGCCGTCTGGTAGGGGCTCGTCGAAGTACCGCTGGGGTGGATAGTCATCCTTCCTCGTGAAGCCCTCCCTAACATTGAACATTCGCTCAAGGGTGCAGATGCGCTCCCCACAGGTTTTAAGCTGATCCCCGGAGAACTCTAAGCCTGTAACATAGTGGATGAGTTCTGAGAGTTCCTGGTAGGCATTAAAGGTGTCCGTGTAGATGCTGTGTGGGCTGATGAAGTGGGAGCAGGCGAACTTGCAAAGGCCAAGTGAATCTATCACAGCGTATTCAAGCTCATTCCCCCAGACCATTCGCTCCTTACCCTCATAGGAAGTGTAGTCGGAGCTTATTGGGCCCCCGTAAAGCTTCTCCAGAAATTCCTTGGGGAGGCCGAAGAGGTCGATGGCAGGCCTGCTCCTCAAATGGTCTGCTCCACGAGTGGCTACGCAGGCTCCGAGCACGAAGCTCGGTATGGCTCTATCCTCACTTTGAATCCAGCTCATTCCCTTCACCTGCATGTTGTAGTAGGCGGTGGCCTCTCCAAGCCTCTCAATAGCCCTCTTAGGCCCCTCAGCCAGGATAGCTCCAAAACCCTTCTTATAGGCTATTCTCTCTATGAGCTCGTAGACGATTTCGGGATTACCCCACCTGAGGGTTAGGCCTCCCGTGGTTTTCTCGTCTATTAGGCCTCTCTCAAAGATTTCTATGGCCCAAGCTATCATGTTCCCCGTTTCAAGCGTGTCGAGTCCAAGCCTATTCACTAGGTGGTTGCAGACCAGTATGCATTCCATGTCGTTTATTTCCATCATGCTCCCCCAGCATCCCTGACTCGTGTATTCTGGCCCCTCATCGTAGATGAGCCCGTACCTAGCGTTTTCAACTATGTATTTGTGCCTGCACTGGATGGGGCATCCATAACAGCCCTCATGCCCCACCGAGTAGGGTTTGATCGCCTCAGCCTCCACATTCTCGCTTGGGAAAAGCTGGTTAGACTGGGAGTTTCTAACCCTAACCATTCCAGCTGTATTCGTATACGAGAAAATATGCATACTCCCGTAGGCCTGCATAACCGTGAAAAACTTAGTCTTCCTAAGGTTCTCATTGAATGTTAAGCATAGGTCTAAAACCTTGTCGGGGTAGGCGAACTCTATGTCTAGGCTTCCCCTCGCCGCTATGGCCTTAAGGTTTTTACTTCCCATCACAGCTCCCATACCCGTTCTTCCAGCCGAACTCTTCACACCCGTCCGAACATTTGCAAACCTAACGAGGTTTTCGCCTGCAGGCCCTATAACCATGCTTTGAACCGACTGGTCTCCAAGCTCCTCCCTTATGGCTTCCTGGGTTTCAACGGTGTCGAGCCCCCACAGGTGGGAGGCCTTCCTAAGCTCTATGCAGCCGTCAGAAACCCAGAGGTAGGTGGGCTCCTCAGCCCTCCCCGTGATGATGAGATGGTCGAAGCCCGCCCTCCTCAGTTCGGGTGCGAAGTGGCCGCCGCAGTTCGAGCTTCCAAGGGCTCCAGTTAAAGGCGACTTCGCACCAATGTTAACTCTTGAGGATGGTAGGGGAACCCCAGCCACTAGTCCAACACTCACCACCAGCACATTTTCAGGGCTTAAGGGGTCCACCTCAGGCCTAAGCAAACCATAGAGGATTAGGGCTGAAATACCTCTACCTCCAAGGAAAAGCTTCACCCAGTCTCTGGGAAGACTTTTAACCTCTACCTTCCCCTTTGAAAGGTCTACGTATGCTATCTTATTTTCAAGCGGGGTTGGCATGACTTTCACTTTCCATAGGGTGCTAGGAGGCCTCTAATCATCGGCTGGTCTGGGGAAGGCCAGCATATCCTATAACCTATACCACACTTCTCGCAGAAAACCTCGGTGGCTTTCCTCTTAACCGCTATCCTGCTAAGGCAGTTAGGACACCTAACTGTTAAAGGCCGACGCGCAGCCAAGGCAAATCTCTCCTAAAAGCCTTAAATCCATTTTCTCGATAAATAGGGAATTCCCAGTATAAAACTTACTACTCAAAGAAGAAGGGAGGAAGGGTGAACCATGAAATCGTATCCGCCATGGAGAAGCTCTCCGACATCGTCTGCTACGTGCAGAGGGATGGCCGTTAGGTTTTTTCCTAGGGATGTGGAGACGGCTATAGGCCTAAGCCATATCGTTTGAAACCTTAAGGATGGCAGGCTTCTACCGCCATAGCCGATGATGCCATGAACTGGCATCTGACACCCTTCAAGCTTCCCGTAATGTGTTGAGGTTTGAGAAAAAGAGAGGCTACCCCAACGAAAGGAGTGCATGCTCCACGGTTGAAGGGCTAGAATTTCACCCCTAACCTTTACCGTGTCGCCCGTTCTGCCCATCACCCCCCAGCCCTTCATGAGTGTTATTTGAAATTTCAATGTCTCATCTTAAGGCTTCAAGGAAGGCTTCCAGCTGCATTTTGGCTTTCTCTAGGGGCATAACCCTGGGGTCGCATTGGGGAGCCTCCAAGATTAGGCTTGGAATTCCAAGCTCTGATTGGAGTAGGTCGGCTAGGGGCCTAATGATCATTGAGGTTATCCTGCAGCCCGTATTCTCGAAGAGGACTGCTCCATCCAAGTCTGCCTTCCTCGCATTCTCTAGGATAATGTCCATGAGGTCGTAGGTTAGGTTGGCGAGGTGGAGGGACCTCCTAACCATGCTTTCGAAAGGCTTACCCGAGTCCACCAGGTAAACGGAGGTGTTAACGTAGAGGTTTATGGGGAAGGTTGCCCCCAGCCTTTCACAGTAATCGTATAGGCTGAGGGAGTGCCAGGGCATGATTCCGAAGGTTAGAAGCCTAAACCTTTCCTCAGGAACCACGCCTTCACCCCGCTGAACCCTATCCCTAATGAGGCGGTAGGCTTCCCTAGCAAACTCGTAAGCGTAACCGCTTCCAAG
>QMYD01000131.1 GCA_003662485.1 Candidatus Hecatellales archaeon
AGGCCTTAGAACTAGCTCCTCCACCAGCCTGCGCTCTCTCAAGCCTTTGCCGCCTAGATACCTGTCTATGGCGCTGGCAGCCTTCCAGCCTGCCCCAATCGCCTCAGCCACGGAGGCAGGCCCCGTTACGGCGTCTCCACCAGCGAAAACCCCCCTCCTACTGGTTTCAAGACTTTCAGCCTCAACAACTATTCTACCCCACCTGTCGAGTTGGAGGTTGAAGCCCTTTGGAACGGTTACAGTCTGGCCTATTGCCTTAATGAAGACATCTGCCTCCACGGTGAACTCGCTTCCGGGGATGGGTTCAGGCCTAGGCCTCCCGGAGGCGTCGGGAGGCCCAAGCCTCATCCTAATGAACTCCATTTTCACGGGTGAACCAGCCAGAACCCTAGTTGGAGCCACAAGGAATTCGAGTTTAACTCCTTCAGCTTCAGCTTCCTCCACCTCCCTGGGGGTAGCGGGCATCTCCCTCCTAGTCCGCCTGTAGTATATGGCTACCTCTCTGGCTCCAAGTCTTAGGGAAACCCTTGCAGCGTCTATGGCGCTGTTTCCCCCACCAATTACCACAACTTTTTCGCCTAGCCTAGGTCTTCCACCCTTAAGGTTTACCTCCCTAAGCAGTTGGAGGCAGTCTAGAAGCCCTGGGTGGTCTTCACCCTCTATGCCCAGCCTCACGGTTTCATGAGCTCCAGTAGCCACGAAAACGGCGTCGTAGCCTTCGCCTAGAAGCTCTTCCAAGCTTTCAACGTTTCTTCCAAGTTTGAGTTCAACCTCAGCCTCCTCCATCCTCGCCCTAATCTCAGCCTCCATAACCTGCTTAGGAAGCCTGTACTCTGGGATTCCAACCAGCATCATTCCGCCTGGTCTTGGAAGCCTGTCGAAAACGGAGACCTCGTGGCCTAGTAAGCCCAGGTAGTAGGCGGCTGTTAGGCCTGCTGGCCCTGCTCCAACCACGGCAACTCTCTTCCCTGTTGGCTTAAGCCTCTCCACCCTAAGCCTTTTCACACCCACCTTTTCAGCCACAAAGCGTTTAAGCAGTCGAATGGATACAGGCTGCCCCCTCTTAGCCTGCCTACACCCCTCCTCGCAGGGTGCGAAGCAAACCCTGCCTAGGATGGCTGGGAAGGGCGCCCTCTCAAGAATGGTTTGGAGGGCCTCCATGTATTTCCCCTGCGCAATAAGCCTAACGTAGCGGGGCACGTCTATTCCGGCTGGACACTGCTGGGCGCATCGGGCTTCAACCCTGAATTTGGGAGGCCTAACACCCACCGAAGGCTTAAGCAACGTCATGGCTTCAGAGGTTCGGAGAAGCCTGCCCTGAAGGTCTGGGTTTAACCCTGCAAGTTTTAGGTTGAACATGTCTTTTACCTCGTTTTCAGCGAGGAAGGCGCAGGGGTATATGCTTGTGATGCTTGGAAGCACCTCATCCTTCCCAATTCTAACCCTAACATTAACCACTTTGAGGTCTTCCTTCTCAAAGTGGTATACGACTTCAAACTGGTCTTCCAAATCCCTACACGTGATGGTTATGAACCTGGCCTTAGCCGCTGCCAGCTCGTATATCTTCGAGAATAGCTCAGCCTTGCTTACGGGTATGTCTATTACTTGGGAGGCCATCAGGCTTTCACCCGCTTTTCAGCTAGCTTCTTGAGGGCTAAGACCACTCCATCTATGATGGCTTCAGGCCTTGCAGCGCAGCCTGGAACATAGACATCGATGGGAATTACCTTGTCTACTCCTCCAAGCACGTTAGGGCAGTTGTGGAACATCCCACCCGTGCAGGCGCAGGTTCCCACGGCCATGGTTACCTTTGGCTCCGGAGTCTGCTCGTAGAGGGTTTTCAGCATTCGAGCATTCCTCCGGTTTGCCGGCCCCGTGATGAGGAGGATATCAGCATGCTTTGGATTCCCCATGTGGAGCATTCCAAACCTTTCCACGTCAAACCTTGGGGTTAAGCAGGCTAGGATCTCAATGTCGCAGCCATTGCAGCTCCCACAATTTACGTGGAGGATCCAGGGAGACTTAGCCCTAGACTTCGCCATCAAACCCATCCAAAACCAACCCCCAGAAGGGCTAGGGCAGCCAGGTTTGAAGCTGCCAGAATGAAGCCTAAAAGCCAAACCGTCTTAAGCATAAGCTTCCAGGTTAGCCTCGGGAAAACGTTATCAACCACCATTATGGCGAAGTAGAAGGCGAAGGCGAGGATGGCTCCAAGCCAGAGGTTTGGAGCCCAGAAGAGGGCTAGGAGCGCAAGGTAGAAGACCATCTTAAACCAGTGGCCGAACTCGAGGAGGGCTAAGGAGAAGCCTGAAAACTCTGTGAAAACTCCTCTGACGATCTCCTGGTGGGCGTGGTGGCTGGCTGAAATGTCGAAGGGGGACTTCCTAGCCTCAATGGGTAGGGCGACGAGTAGGGCGAGGAAGACTGCTGGAAGCCAGACTATGAGGGGGAAGCCAAGCTTTAAGATGCCCTCAACCATGAAGCTTCCAGTGGCGGCGTAAACGTTCACCGCAGTTAGGATTAGGATGGGCTCATAGGCCAACATTTGAAGCAGCTCCCTCCTGCCTCCAAAATAGCTGTACGGCGACCTGCCGCAGTAGCCTCCAAGTACGAGGCATACATCGGCTAGGGAAACCATGAAAACTATGAGGAGGAGGTCTTGGAGGAGAACGAGCATGGCGAAGGCTGTGGCGGAGAAAGCCATGGAGGCGAAGGCTAAAAGCACTTGAAGGCGGCTAGCTATAAAGCTCTCCTTCCCCCAGAGCTTCAGCAGGTCGTAGAAGGGCTGGACAACTGGAGGCCCAACCCTATTCTGCATCCTCGCCGTAAGCTTCCGATCTACGCCGCTTAGGATTCCGCCTAGGAAGGGTGCTGCAATGATGAGGCCTAGGGCAGCTATCAAACCATCCATCCTACACCACCAAGACTAGGGCGAACACTAGGAGGACGAGGAAAACCCCTATCGCCGTGATGTAGCGGTTGGTTTTGGGCTCCCCCAAAGCTCTGTCGAAAAACATTCCTGAAGCCTCAAAGGTGAATTCTAGGTCTGCCGTGGAGTGGAAGGAGGTGGG
>QMYD01000132.1 GCA_003662485.1 Candidatus Hecatellales archaeon
GGTATATTTTCAAAGGGAAGACTATTGAAGCGCAAAATTTAGAGGAGTTTATGGAAAAGCTTTCAGAAATGTTTCCAGATGAAAAAGAGAATATTTACGCTTTCTTTGATGAGGCCAGAAAAGCCTATGAGGAGTGTTATAGGGAAGCCCAGGCTTACGGGGCACCCTTACCAGCCGAGCTAATTGCTAAAGTTTATGGGGCTAAAAAGCTGCTGGACTATCCGAGAGAGCATCCCCACTTCTTTGACTGGATGAATAAAACATACGAGGAGAAGCTTAACGAGTATTTTAGAAGCGAGGAGTTGAAAAGGCTTCTCGGAGCTTTACTAGGCTATGTAGGAGTGGAAGCGAGTAAAGTTTTGGCGAGTAGTGCTTTGACGGCTGTAGTCTCCTATTACATTCATGGGGGATACTTCCCTAAGGGTGGTGCGCAAAATTTTGCTAACACCCTGGGAAGCTTCATTGTGAAGCATGGCGGTAAAATTCTAACAAGGCATAAAGTTGACAGGATATTAGTTGAAGAAGGAAGGGTTAAAGGTGTAAAGGTAGGAGACAGAGTTTTTAAAGCTCCAATAGTTGTTGCGAATGCAAACGCTAAAACCACGTTTCTAAAACTGGTTGAAGAAAGATATCTTGATAGGAAATTTGTTGAATACATTAGGAACCTAAAAATGTCGCCTTCTATTTTTGCGGTGTTCTTAGGGGTTGATATGAGCCTATCAGCATATCCAACAATTATTGTCAATCTGGATGATGATTACCATATTACGATAAATTCTAATGCGGATCCAAGCCTAGCGCCAAGCGGTATGGCAAGTGTTACAGTATTGGCTGCCGCCAACTACTACGATTTCCCAGAAAAGGGTGCAGAATATTCACGAAAGAAGGAGGAATACGCTAGGCTGCTAATTAAAAAGGCTGAGAACATTATTCCTAACCTGAGTAAGCATATTGTTGTTTGCGATGCTGCAACTCCTAGAACCTTTGAACGATATACATTAATGCCGGAGGGAGCAATCTATGCTTTCGATCAGTCTATTGAAACTAGGAGACCCTACTTTAAGACTCCAATAAGAGGTTTATATCTGGTTGGAGCATCAACCTTCCCAGGCGGAGGAATAGAAGCCGTCATAATCTCCGGAATAATATGTGCAAACGACATATGCAACTGGAAAAGAGAAAGGCTTTACAAATAACCCTGCCTCCAGCATGTCTAAACTTCAGACGATTTGAAAACCTCTATATAAGGGAAAAATCATTTCTTACAAAGCATCACTAAGAAAGCTTAATGGTAATTTCATAGTTAGGATGACGATGCTTCAAGACATATCCATGCAGTAGAAGTTCTATAAGGACCTCTTTCTGCCTTCCTAGCTTAGCCAGCCCTTTTCCTGCAATTGTTTAGTCTCCGCCTATGGCTTTTCTGGCTTTTACCTCTCCCTTCGGCGGCTGTTTCTGGTAGAGTTCTTTTCTTCTTGCTTCGAGCATTTCAAGAGGTTTTCCAGCGTAGTCGGCTGCGGTTAGGGCTTTCACCCCCCTCCTTTTAGCCTCCTCCAGTACCCTCTGCATTCTAGCCTTCCATTCGAGGTCTCGCAGCAGATGGTGGTCTAGGATAAGCGTTTTCAGCGGGCAGGCTTTAACGATTTGGGTTAGGTTTTTAATGGATTCTTGGAGGCTCTGCTGGCTGTACCGGTAGCCGAGCATGTAGCTCATGGGGCCATCCACGTAGAGGATGTTGGGCTGATTTTCCAAGACGAATTGGGCTTGCTCCCTAACGCTTGGCCCCTCCACGTCAGAGGTGAAGAGGAAGCGCTCCCCACCATCGTCTACAAGAACCTCAACTACATAGCCAAGCCTCGGATTGGTTCCATGGAAGACTGGGCTGGAAAACCTGAGCAGCGTGTTTCCGAAGGAAACCTCCTTCCCGTCACAGTACTCCAGCTTTTCAGGCTTCCCCTTAATCTGCTCGAGGAAGAAGGCTGCCCTCTCCCTCTGGCTTCGATTAATCTTCTCCGTTGGATGCTTCACGAAGACAGTTTTACCCTGGTAGATGTCTAGGTCCTCCCAAGGCGAGTGATGATCATAATGGTAGTGGGTTACGATTAGAACCTCGCTTCGCCTAGCATACTCCACGATCTCAGCCCAATGCTCGTCCAGCCTTTGAAGCTCTAGGGGGTGGGGTGGAAGCCCGTAGCGACTTGGCCCCAAGGCAACCCCAGGATCTATAAAAATCTTCACATCCCTAGTTTCAACGTAGGTGGCCATACTCCTAGTTCCCATGGAGTCAGAGGCAATAGGCACAATTTTCAAGCCAAGATCCTCCAAACTAGAATTAGGGAAGAGGAAGACAAAAATTTAAATGGAGAGGCCGAAGGCGTCTAGAAGCCTCTTAATCTTCTGGAATTCTGCGAGGAGTTTGTAGGCCTTCTCTGTGAGCTCATACCAGGTTACATTACTCTCAGCGTCGGTGAGTTTGATGAGGAGGCCCTTCTCCTCCAGCTCGGCCAGGTATCGCTGAAGCCTATGGTAGGAGAGGTTTGCACTGTAGAGTATCTTCGTGAAGCGGGCTTTACCACCCTCCCTCCTAACGCTTTCAAGAATATCAACGTAAATCCTTGTTTTAGACCTATACTCGGAAGGCTTCACCGCTTACCCAACCTTAGGAGCATGGCTAGGAAGCATAGGAAGCCCACCAGCTGGGCGAGGTAGGCTGCCACGTAAAGGAGGGGGGAGAGGAAAATGAGGAGAAGGCAGCAATGGCCTAGAAGAATGAAGAGGAAGCCTGAAAAAACTAGGAGCGAATCCGTTTCCCTCCTAACCCCATAATTGGTTAGGGCTTGAAGGGTTATGTAGCCTAGGAGGAAGATGAGAATGGTTTCAGCAATGGGATTATAGGTTTTGGAGAGGTAGCGCATGGGAGCTGCCGCCAGAACTCCCAGCCCAGCCGTCTTACGCATGTAAAGGTAGGCGAGGAGGCTGAAGGCAGCAATCTCCGAAACTGAGAAAACAAGGTTTCCTA
>QMYD01000133.1 GCA_003662485.1 Candidatus Hecatellales archaeon
ACTCCTCGCAGGCTGCACGGTACTCCCTTTCAAGCTCTCCAAAGCCTACGTAGGCGGACTCGGAGGCTTGAAGCAGGCGGGCTGCAGCTAGCAGGATTAGCTTCTCATGGCGGCTTAGGGTTTTCATGTGCTCCCTTTGGAGGGCTGGGTTTACGTGTAGTTGAGCTGCCCTCACATGTTCGGGTAGAACCTTTGGTGAACGCTCAACATCAGCCTGCTTTCCAGCCATCCAGAGGAGTTCGAGGGCGAGTCTCGCATTTCCCGTTTCTCCTGCTAGGTCGGCTGCTAGCTCAAGGCTTTCCGGTAGGATTGCATCTTCTTTGAAGGCTTCCCCAGCCCGGTATTCGAGGATATCCCTAAGCTGGCTGACGGCGTACCTTTCAAGCCTCAACGTGTTGTAGCCAAGCGTGCTCCTCGTGCTGGGGTCGAGAAGCTTTAGGGCTTCTTCGCATTCAGGCTCCCTGAAGATGAGGATTAGGGCGAGCCTTTTCGGCTTTTCCGGGTAGCCCTTCTCCCAGAGCCTGGTGAGGTTGAAGAGGGGGTCTGAGCCCTCCTTCCTGACGAGAAGCTCTACTTCGTCGAGGGCTAGGAGCAGGTAGAGCCTACGCTTCTCAAGAGTTTCCACCACGGTTTCGAGGAGCTCCTCAGCGGAGTATCCACGCTCCGGAACCTCCCCTCCAAGATGCTTCCTAATCAGGGTTTTCAGGGCGGAGTAGAAGGTTCCCTCCTCCCTGCAGTTGAGGTAGGCGAAGATTATGGGAACCCTCCTCTTGGCGGCGTAGGCTTCTAAGTCTGCGCCGAAACGCTTGGTTAACGCTGTTTTACCCGTGCCTAGGGGGCCTCTAACCATAAGCTTGGGAGCCATAGAGCCTGGAGCCTCAACCATAACCCTGAAGGTTTGGGCAAGCCTCCTAAGCTCAGCCTCCCTATGCGGCAGCCTGGCTGGAACATATTCTGGGGAGAGCTTACCCTCATCCTTAAAGACTGTTGGAGCTGAAAGCTCACCCTCAATAATAGAGTTTGAAGTCAAGCCTTAAGGCACCAAACCGCAAAGGAAAAATTGGTTGCCGAGGGAAATAAGGCTTAGTGTTTAAGCAGTTTCTCCTCGTATTTTCTGAGGTATTCGGCTGCTCCACCCACATCTACGAAGAGCTTTCCAACGCGGTCTACGTCTTCAAGCTCTACCTTGCTTCTCTGCTTTGAGGCTGCGTTTTGGGAGGCAAGGCTTAAAAGCTGAACAGCATAGCGTAGGGAGGTTTTGCTTCCAAGCTCTGTAAGCTTTTCTAAGGCCTCCTCAGAGATTTCCACTTTTTCCTCCACAGCCCTAATCTTCAGGATTTCTCTAATGCTATCCTTGTCGTATTCCTCAGTCATAATGATGACGGAGCGGTCTATGAGGTCGAGGGGGAAGCCGAAGGGGCTTTCTACATCAGTCCCCCTAATCTTCGTTACGCCACGGTTGGTTGCAAGAATTACGATGGGCACGAGCTCGCTTTCAAGAGCCCTACCCAGGAAGCTGAAGGCCTCCAGGTCGAGGAGGTGAGAGTCGTCGATGAAGAGGACGCCTGGGTGAATGAAGGCTCTACCCTGATCTACCATCTCCTTAACCTCCTGGTCCACGCTGGCCCGGATGTCTGGGCTTATCTCCCTAGACTCAGAGGCTCCGAAGAAGAGGGATAGTAGGCTTCCACCCCTCCGCCGGGCAACCATCTCATCCATGTCGTGGAGCGTAAGCGTGTAGACGAATTCCTTCTCCTTCTTTACGGGGCCGTCGGGTCTTGGAACCCTCCTAGCACTTCCAACCTCGTAGAGCTTGCTCTTGGAGTGTTCGGTGGAAACACCGAGGTTGACAAGCCTCCCCGTTTCAGCGTCTATCTGGATTACGTCTCCTTCGCTTACGTTTTGGGCTATGAGCTGCTGGGCTATGCTGCTTCCAGCCTCTATGGTTCGCTCCTCCTTGGTGGTTTTCAGGGTTAGCCTAACGCTTTCCGGAATCCTCTGGTAGGGATTATACGGGTGGGGTGAAAGCTTTACATCCATAGATTTAACCTCACCCTCGTAGACCTCCCTCTGCTCGTGGATTTCCACGCCTATACACTTTCTTATGGCCTCCATGAGAACCTCGGTTTTCTTCCTCTCCGTACTGTAGATTTCGCCTCCGCTAAGCTGGATGAAGGGTACATTAGCTCCAAGCTCTCTCGCTATGGCTACGGCTATAGCCGTTTTACCTGTTCCAGGAGGCCCAGCCAGGATGATGAGACGCCCGCTAAGCTTCCCCTGCTTAATCATCTGAACAACTAGGCCTGCAGCTTCTCTAGCCCTCTCCTGGCCTACCATTCCATCCTTAATCTTCACAGCCTTCAGGTTTTCATCAAGCCCTAAACCCTTAATGTGGGTGTGGGCTCCAACCCTCTCAAACCTTGAAACACCGCTTGGAAGCTCCCTAATCCCAGCCATAGGCTCAACCTCCAAGAAGGCTGGGATAAAGCCAAGAAAATACAGGGGAGGGCCTCCTTTAAATTTTATTCTAAGCCCTTTCTAGGCTGCTTCAGCTGGTTGGAAGTCGTTTTTCGCCATAATATGGTCTACGAGGCCTTCAACCATTCAGGCTGAAGAGGGAACGTAAATACACCCGCACGCCAACCCTCCCTTCTCGCATCGGCTGAAAGATTTAATAGCGAACTTTCTAAGGATTCCACTATGGGTTTGCCTTCCATACTTCTGCCGTTATGTTTCACCTACGTTTTCAACGTGCCCTTCGGCTATTGGAGGGCTGGCGTGGGGAAGCTAAGCTGGCAGTGGGTTCTCGCCGTCCACCTGCCTGTCCCCGTGATTTTCACGCTTAGAATGGTTTGCGGGGTAGGCTTCGAGCTTATACCGCTTTTCGTCGCAGCCTTCTTCCTAGGCCAACTCACAGGCGGAAGGCTTCGCCGACGTTTGAAGGAGAGGTTTGACGTTTCCCTCTGCCTTGTTATGGATGTTCTTCGAATGTTGGGGC
>QMYD01000134.1 GCA_003662485.1 Candidatus Hecatellales archaeon
CGCCTTATGGGCGAGAGCTGCCACTACTGAGGAGTCCACGCCTCCAGAGAGAGCTACCACCACGCCACCCTTCCTCCTCAAATCCTCCACGAGCTTTTCCACCAAGCTTTCAAAGTCGGCCATGCAGAGCCCCTTACTAAGGCATTAGTAGGACCCTCACAATTGTTTTTTGTTTTAGCTCCAAAAGTTTTAAAGAAAACGAGTGTTCTATGGTTGAGTTGGTGGCGATGTCGGGGAAACTGGAACAGCGTAGGCTTCAAAGCGTAGCCAACAACAGTTTTTCGATAACACTTCCAAAGTGGTGGATTAAGAAGTACAATTTAACTAAGGGTTCAAGTATTCTTCTGCAGGAGGATAAAGGCTTCCTGAAGCTTTTCCCCTCTAATAGGGTGGAGGGCAGGGTTACCCTAAACCTTGACGAGTTCGACAGCCTAGACTACGTGAAATACCTGGTTAGAACCTACTATATTCAGGGGGTGGAGGCTGCCACTATCACCAGCAGCCACCCCATGAAGCCCGATGAGAAGAAGGAGTTGAGAAAGCTTCGCGAGGAACTAGCTGGAGCTGAAATAGTCGACGAGGCGCCTGAAAGCATAACCATAAACTTCACCCACATCATGGAGGATCAGCCTCTTGAGGCCTCCCTTAAGAGCATAGCCGACTTCATGGCCACCATTGTTAGAGATGCCACCAGAGCCCTCCTAGAAGGCGAAGAAGACATAGCCATTGAGGTTGAGGGGAGAATGGAGGAGATAGGCCGCCACTACCGCTGGCTTATGCGCAGAATCGTTTTAACCGCCATCAAACCCAGCCTGAAAAACGAGTATAACTTCAGAGACCTAATATCCTTTGTGCTTGCAGCCCGAGACCTATACGCAGCCATACGCCACCTAACCTACTACGTGAGGTATGTGCGCTCCTCCCACCTGGCTGGAGAGGATTTAGACGAGGTGAAAGACCTTTCTGGAAAGCTCATCCAACTAATAAGGGAAGCTGTTGAAGCCTTCACCACCAAGAATATGGGTAAGGTCTTCTGGGTGTTGAGGTTCTCTCGTGAGGTTAGAAGGCAGCAGGAAGTCTTCCTCCAAAAGCTTTTCAGCCGACATGAGGATAAGGAAGCCCTAATCCTAGCCATGATCGTTCAGGAGCTTAGAAGGATAACCAGCTACTGCGTGGGGCTGGTTGACGCAGCAGCAAACAGGGTTGCCATAACATCCCTTCCCTAAACCTAAGGGAAGATTTTTAGAAAGGGCGGCCTCAGTAAGTCTTCCAGAAACCTTCGGTTAGCTTCATATTTCTCCTCCAGTAAGGGTTTGCAGTCTTCCAGTTTTCTCTCGCCTGAAAGCAGTTTAACGGCATAGGCGAAACAGGAACTTTCCCCGCATTTTCCACAGTTAAGCTTGGGCAGATGGCTATAGATTAGGTTGGGGTTGAGTCCACGTCTTGCCTCAAGTATTTCCTTAGAGGGAGGACCAAACCTTGAAAGATAATCGTGAGCCATAGCCAGTAGCTTTAAAAGTTCTGAGAGAAGCCGTTCAGGGTCCTCAACCTTTCCGGCGTAAACCCTACCATCCCCATATATGGTTACCATCTCATCCCTATCGGTTGTAAAGGTTAGGGCGTCAAGGGCTTCAATATAGTTGGACCGCTTGAGGTGCAGGTAGAGAATTGGTAGCAGGTCTTCAATGTTGGCGTCTAGCTGAGCTACCAACCTTATCTTTGAAGGATCTGCTATACAGGGGAGGACTTTTTTAATCTTGTAGGTTGAGGGTTTCCCCTTAACCAGACCTAGGAGGGAGAAAGCCTCTCTAAGGTGGGATAGGGGGTTTTCAATGGTGAAACCTGGCTTCTCAAGAATACCTTCAAGCAGTTTAGTTTCGCTTACAAGCCTAGCTGAGCAGGGAAGAAGAATGCGGTAACCCTGATCATAAAGTCGTGGCAGTTCGCCAGCGGCATCCTCATACTTTAACACGCGAATCTGGTTGGGAGTGAACTCGTATAGGGCTTTGTAGTTCAGCAGAGTCTCCTCCTCCAGGGAGGTTGAAACCATTGCAATTATACGGGCTAGTGGAGCACTCCCAACAACCGAGAGTATGGCATTATCAAAGCTGAGGAAGGGGGCACCAAAAATCTTTTTAAGGCTTCTAGTGAGCAGGGGGCCGGTGACTGCTAGAATGAAAGCTGCAGACCAGCCCCCTACACAAGCTTCAGCAATAGTATTGGCTATTTCCTCCTCATCTAGCTTGGACACTGGAATAACGGTTGCAGGCACTTGAAGAAGACTGGATATTTTTCTCCCAGCTTCCTCCACACTGGCTGGAATAACCAGCAAAACATTTTCTGCCAATTAGATTTCACCTACATATCGTAATTTGTGAATTTTTCGATATATTTAAATTTGACTTCAGCATATTTTTCTCTCATGGAGAAAACTCGGCTGCTTTCCGAGTTTAGGGTGGGTGTGCTTAAGGCTTTAGCCGACCCCGCCAGGCTAGAGATAATCGAATTTCTTAAGGATGGTGAGAAATGCGTGTGCGAAATCATTCCAAGGCTTGGAAAAGCTCAGTCCACCATCTCCAAGCATCTCGAAATCTTACACCATGCTGGAATCCTTGAGAGAAGGGTTGATGGGAAGAGAACACTTTACCGTGTTAGGAATCCTGAAATCTTTAAGCTCCTCCAAATCTTAGACAAGCTTATTCTAAGCCAGCTTCACCCGGTTGTTGAGGTTTTGAGGGCTTAGGGGGGCTCATTCATGCTGCCATTCTGGGTTTGGATGTTTCTGGCTGCTGGTGCGGGAGTGGGTTTTGTCAGCGCCATGTTTGGTGTTGGCGGATGCTTCATCATGGTTCCCGTCATGATTTTCATGTTCACGGGTTTGGGTGTTCCGCTGGATGTTGCGGTTAAGGTGGCCTTTGGAACAAACCTAG
>QMYD01000135.1 GCA_003662485.1 Candidatus Hecatellales archaeon
ATGCAGAACTCCTTAGGGGGCTGGGGCTAGCCCTAGCCGAAATCGCCTCCGAAAACCTCTTCTCCACGAAGAGGATTGAGGTTTCCATGCTCAGCCTTGATGAGCCCGTCTTCAGCACGGTGGACGACCCCCTCCTCGACTACGGCTCCCAGGGCAGGGAAGAGCTTCTAAAGGCTTGGGACAGGATTTTCTGGGAGGCGAAAAGCCGCAATGTCGAAACAGTCCTACACCTCCACGACACCAGGGACCCCCTCTTCTGGGACGTAGAAAACCTTCAAATAGTGGAATCCCATGTGGGAGACCCCCTCTACGCTTCGAGTAGGGCGAAGAGGATGGCTGAGGAAAAGGATAAATTTTTCAAGGTTAGCGTGGCCCTAACAGACTTCGACAGTCTAATAGCTGAGAGGCTTAGGAGGGCTGGAAGGCCTGAGGAGGAGGCTGGAAGAATCTGGGCGGAGATAAGGAGGGGGAGGCTTAACCCTGAAGACTTCCTTGAACCCGTTGAAACCTTGAAGAGTAGGCTTGCCTCCGCCATAAACCTGCTGGGTGAAAGGGTTCTATACGCTGGGCCTGAATGCGGGCTTGGAGGCTTCCCCACCTACCCCTGCGCCCTTGAATGCCTAAAAAGGACGGCTGAAGCCTCCAAAACCTTCACCCCTTCTAAGGCTTAAAGGGCTTAGGAAGCCTATCTCGCCCTCCCTCTAAGCTTGGCTAAGCATACCTCTCCCCGGATAATCCTCTGCGTTATAGGCCTCATCATCTCCTTCGCTGCCGGATGGCTGGGGAGGAAGCCTTGAGGGCCTGAACCCTGGGCTGCTAACCGCTAAATTTAAAGCCTTGCTAGATTATTTGTCTAAAGCATGCTCTTCCAAGTTTGCACGGGTGCCATTAAAAGCCATGTCGGCGGTGAAGCACATCCTAGCCGAGAATAAGCGTAGGGCTTCGGTAGACGAGTTTCTAAGCCGGGAGCTTGCTAGAGCTGGCTATGGAGGGGTAGACCTTGCCAAGACTCCTCTAGGCACCCGGGTTACCATTTACGCTGTGAGACCCGGCCTCGTCATAGGGAGGGGTGGAGAAAACATTAAGAGGCTTGCGAGAATCCTGGAGGAGCGCTTCGGCCTCTTCAACCCTCAAATAGCCGTAGCCGAGGTTCCCGTCCCCGAACTTAACCCCTACATTATGGCTTCGAAAATCGCCAGCGCCCTTGAGAGGGGAGTCCACTTTAGGAGAGCCTGCTACTGGGCTCTAAACAGCATTATGAATGCTGGAGCCCTCGGCTGCGAAATAATCATAAGTGGGAAGCTTACCACGGAGAGGGCTCGCTACGAAAAGTTTAAGGCTGGATACCTGCCCAAGGTTGGAGACCCCGTTCTCAAGCATGTTAGGAGGGCTGTAGCCTACACCCTCCTCAAGCCAGGCCTCTACGGAATCCAGGTAACCATTGTGCCCCCAGACTACACCTCCCCAGACTACGTGAAAATCGTTGAACCCCCACAAGAGCTTAAAGCTGAAGCTGAGGCGGAAACAAGGGAAGCCAGCGAAGAGGGTGGGGGTGAAGAAAAACCTGAGGAGGGTGAGGGCTGATGCCAGCCTTAACCGCTGAGGAAATCCGGAAGATGAGCCGGGAGGAGAGGGCTAAAAAAATCGTGGAGTTGAGAGCTGAACTCATGAAGCTTAAGACGGATATTAAGGCTAAGGGTAAGGTTGAAAATCCCTCAGCCCTCCGGGAGCTTAGGAGAAGCATCGCCCGCCTCCTAACCATTGAGCGGGAAGAGGAATTGAGGGGAGGCTAAAACCATGCCCCTCACCCCCAGAAACATTGTTAGACATGAACTCATAGGGTTGGAGGCTAGGGTTGCCGGAAGCAGCCATAAAGGCTATGTGGGCATTTCAGGTAGGGTTGTAGATGAAACCAGAAATATGCTGGTAATCCTCTCCCAGAACGGTTTCAAGAAGATTCCTAAGAAAACTTCAACCTTCCACTTTAAGCTTCCGGATGGAAGCCTCGTGGAGGTTGAGGGCTGGAAAATTGTTGGGAGGCCGGAGGATAGGGTTAAAAAGGCTCCCACGAGGAGATGGTGAAAATGGCTGGAAGGATTAAGGCGAGAAACATAGGGCTTCCCGTAAATCCGCCCAGTGAAACCTGCGAGGATGAACACTGCCCCTTCCATGGGAGCCTACCCGTAAGGAAGAAACTCCTCCAAGGCAAAGTTGTAAGCGCCAAGATGAAGGAAACCGTCGTCGTCCAGAGGGACTACCTCCACTACGTGCCAAAATACATGAGGTATGAGAGGAGGAGGAGTAGGATACCAGCCCACTGCCCCCCATGCCTAAAAGTTAAGGAAGGAGACACCGTTAAAATTGCGGAGTGTAGGCCTCTAAGCAAAACTGTTTCATGGGTTGTGGTGGAAAAGGTTGAGGGTGAGGGCTGATGCCAGCCCCTAAAAGCAGGGCTGTGAGTGCAAGGGGAATCGTTGAGTATAGGCCTAAGATAGCTAGGGGCCTCCCCACCGGAGCCATGGTTCGATGTGCAGACAACACGGGGGCGAAGGAGCTGAAAATCATCCAGGTGGTGGGATATAAGGGGAGGCTTCGCAGGCTCCCCACCGCTAAGGTAGGCGACCTCGTCATGGTCTCCGTGAAGAAGGGAACCCCAGACATGAGGAAGCAGATATTCCCAGCCGTCATTATCAGGCAGAGGATGCCCTACCGAAGGGCTGACGGAACAGTAATCCAGTTCGAGGATAATGCAGCCGTGGTGATGACGGCTGAGGGGGAGCTTAAGGGAAGCGAAATCCGGGGGCCCGTGGCAAAGGAGGCGGCGGAACGCTGGCCGAGAATAGCCAGTATGGCAAGCATGATTGTTTGAGGTGGAAGGTTG
>QMYD01000136.1 GCA_003662485.1 Candidatus Hecatellales archaeon
CCTCAGCCTCCATAGGCCTTCTAAGCCTTGAACGATATATTCCACCCTCCTCAGCCTTCAAGGCTTAGCCCGGAAGAAAATAGGAGGCCTAAAACCCTTTAAAGCCTCCCCCTTCGGGGAGGGGTTCAGCGCTTAACCCAAGCCTTCGCCTAATAGCTGAGGCGCGAATCCTGGAAAAACCATAGCAGGTGTAAACTTTCTTGGGCTTGGAAGCCTTTACATACTCTAGCAGCTGGGTGAAGTCAGCATGGCTGCTGAGGGGGAAGGCCTCCAAACCCTTCCACTGGTAGCGCACAGCCCAGCCTGTGGCTAAGGCTGGCGAAACCCTCCTAGGCCTCGGGTAGGTGAGGGAGCTTCTCGGATAAACGAGGACGGCTTCACCTGGTTTCGGCTCAGCCTCACCCAGAGTTTCAGCTTCAAGCTTGACTTCGAAGGCTTGGTGAGCCCTGTTCACTTTGGCGATTTTCGGGTGAACGTAGACTTGAAGCCTCGTATACCTGTTGAGGAGCGAAATTAGCTCCTGGGCTTTCCCCACAGGGTAAACGTAGAAGGCTGGAAGCCTCCCCTTCGAGGCCTCCTCCACCACCCACCTCACAATTCTGCCATAAACGGAGCTTCTCGGGGGGAAACAGTATTGGGGGCTTCCATAGGTTGCCTCCAAAACTAGGATGTCGCATTCCACGGGTTGAGCTGGCTCCGTGAGCAGGCTTCCCGTGAAGTTTAAATCGCCTGTGTAGGCTACGGTTACACCTCCAGCCTCCACTAGGAAGCCTGAAGAGCCGAAAATATGGCCTGAATTGAAAGCCTCAACCTGGAAGACTCCAACCCTGAATTTTTCACCATATTCGACGGGTTTCACTTCGCCTTGAGGCTTCCTACCGGAGGCAGCTTCGTAGAGGGCTAGGGTAGGCTTGGTTAGGTAAACCCTACCTTCACCCTTCGCCCTCAAACCTCCCGTATGATCTCTATGGGCGTGGGAGACTAGGAGGAAACCCTCCCTACGGTAGGAGTCGAAGCGGAGGGTTTCACCCCCATACTCCAAGACCACACCCTTATCCCAGAAAAGCCTCAGAGGCATTCCTCCCCTAAAACTTAAATCCACCATTCAAATTCATAGTTTTTGAGGGTGAGGTTTGAGTAGGACAAAGCGTAGGGAGAGCAGAGCTCCCATGCCAACCTCCACAGCCGGCCTCCTCCGCTTCTACGAGGAGGAAACCTTTGGGATTAAAGTTAGGCCTGAAGTTATCGTAACCATTGTTATCGTCTTCATTCTCGTGGTTTCCCTGGCCCCCCTCCTCCTCGGCTAGCCTTTAACCCCACCCCTCACAGGCTTCTCAGGTAGAATTTCTATCCTCTGAACGGAGTTTAAATGGATGAAGACCTCGCTTTTCCTCTCCTTAGCCACGATTCTAGGGATGGGGTTTGCAACTGTGGTTCTAAGCACAATGGCTTCAGCGTCGGTTAGCCATATTCCAGGCGGTAGGTGGCTTACCGCCTCGATAACCCCCTCATAGCCGAAGTCCCTTTCAATGATAACCACCACTCTACGTCCCACATTTCGCTCGAGGAAGTGGAAGATGGTGGGGCTTACTTCACCTGTACTCAAGGGCTACACCCACCAGCTCCCTCCTAAGCCTTTCAGCCTCCTCCCTGCTCAGCAGCTGCTTCTCCACCTTTCCAGGAGCCTCGGAGAGGAGGGCGCTGCTCCCAAAGGGGTCCTTAACGATAACGGTGAAGGCTTCGTCTCCCCGCATAGCCCTCTCAAGCCTTTCAAGGAAAGCCTTAAGGTTTCCCTTAGCCTCTCCTTCACCCTTAAGCGTGGAGGCTGCCTCCTCAATTCTTACGAGGAGACCCTCCACATTGGTGATGTAGCCCTCCGAGGCTGGGCCTGGCTTAATCTCTACGCCAAGCTCAGGAATCTCTATGAAGCCGCTACTAGCCCGCACCACCTTAACTTTGAGGTCTTCAACACTTTCGATTTTCGCCTTGTAGGAGGCTGGCTGCCTGGACTCGAGGGGGATGAGGTCGTTAGCCTTATAGCCGCAGGCCTCACACTTATAGGTTAACAGTAATACTCTGCCATAGCCTGGGAGGTCTTCCTCGGCGTGGGAGAGCCTAAGGTCCCCCCTCCTGCAGAGGGGGCAGAGGCCTAAGGAAGCCTCCCCAGCAGATTCCGCCAAGCTTAAGCCTCCCCGGGAAGGGAATACGCAGAAGTAGATAATATGTTTGGCTTTAACCAAAATCTTTTTCAAACCTTTAATAGCTAAGTATTTACCGGGTTCGTCGGCCTTAATCATGAATTCGGGAGGTGCCTGGAGATGGAGTCTGAAGGGCAGCCAGCCGTCCTAGTGGGTAAAAAACCCGTAATGAACTATGTAGTAGCTGTTCTAACCTTCTTCAATCAGGGTGCGAATAGTGTAGCCATTAGGGCGAGGGGTTCAGCCATTAGCAAGGCGGTGGACGTGGTAGAGCTGCTGAGAAGAGCCTTCATGAAGGATTTAAACGTGAAGAACATTAGCATCGATACGGAGGTCTTGGAGAGGGAGGGTCGAAAGTCTAACGTCAGCACCATAGAGATTATGCTTGAGAAGCCTAAAACCTGAGCTTCTCCGCTTTCAAGCCTAGTTTGGCTAGGAGCTTACCAAGCCTCCTACGTGGGTCACCTTCAAAGCGGTGGAGGTGGCCTATGCAGCCGAACCTACAGTCTGAGGAGCCGAAGCCTGTGACTGTGCTGGCTGAAACCGTTTCAATATTTTTTGAAATTTCACATTCCATTCCTACAGAATTTTCAATCCCCCAAGATTCAACGAGCTCCACGCCTGGGTTTACAAGCAGGTAGTCTATGTGCCATCTAACCCTTCCAGTC
>QMYD01000137.1 GCA_003662485.1 Candidatus Hecatellales archaeon
AATGGAACTCTACGAGGAGGGCATCATAGGAAGGGAGGAAACCGGAGGCTTAGACCTACGCTTTGGAAATGCTGAAGCCATGATAGAAGCCATAAAGCTCATCGCCTACAGGAAGGGGAAACTTGGGGAGCTGGGCTCCCTCGGAGTTCGAAAAGCCGCCAGGGCCATAGGCAGAGGAGCCGAAAAATATGTAACCGACGTTAAAGGCCTTGAAACGATCATTACGGATCCCAGGGCTGCAACGGGCTTCGGCTTCGCTTACGCTGTTGCCAGTCGAGGCTCAGACCATCTGAGAGCCCACCCCGTCTTCGAAATGCTCCCATACTTTAAGGCGGTAGCCTCCGACCTTTTTGGAGCACCTGAAGCCTGCATCCTAGGCGAATTTAAAGGCAAAGTTAAAATGGTATTCTGGCATGAAAACCTTGCTGCAGTTACGGATTCCATGGGCACCTGCAGGTTTATGCATGCCTCCTTCTATGCTGAATACCCGATTCCGGAGCTCATGGCAAAATATTCCAAAGCGGAGAAGCAGCCTCACTCCATAAAGTACCATGAATGGCTTTCAGCCGCAACGGGTATCCCCTTCACCTACGAATCCCTCATGCAGGTTGGAGAGCGAATCCTCGCCTTGGAGAGAGCACTCAACGTTAGGTTTGGAGTGAGGAGGAAGGACGACTACCTCCCGGAAAGATTCTACAAGGAGCCCTTACGCTCAGGCAGGTTTAAGGGTAAGGTCTTCCCGAAGAAGGTTTTTGAATCCATGCTTGACGAATACTATGAGCTGAGAGGCTGGGATCTGAAGACTGGTCTGCCAACTGAGGGTAAACTGGTGGAGTTGGGCTTAAACGATGTTGCTGAAGACCTTAGGAGGAGAGGCCTCCTAGCCGAAACCCCTAAAAGGAAGCCTGAAGGGAAGACTAGGTGAGGAAGCATGCCAGCCTGTAAGATCTGCGGTAAAAGAATAATGGTGGCGAAAACGGGTGTGCGCTCCTACGTGTGCAGGATATGTGGTAGGGTGGTTTGCAGAGAACACTTCAACCTTCCACGTGGAGTCTGCGTTGAATGCTTTAAGGGTAAACGCCCTAGATGATTCCTTTCCTCCGTAACTCCTCAAACTTTTCTTTGCTGTATCCGAGGATGCCGCAGTAGATTTCCTCGTTGTGCTCCCCCATCCTCGGTGGGAAACTCATCCTGAAGCCTGTGGATTTTAGGTAGGCTGTGAGGGTTGGGGGTGGTGGTAGATGAATTGTTTTACCTGTTTTCGGGTCTTCCGCAGTAATCATATACTTGCTGATGTGGGGGTCTCTGGCTACCTCTTCAATGGTGTTGATCTTGGAGATGGGAACCCCAATCCTGTTAAACATGTTTAGAAGCTCCTCCACCGTGAACTTCCTAGTTGCCTCGGAGAGCTTCCTGTTCAGGTTTTGGACGTCGGCTATCCTTCCAGCATTGGTTTCATAGTCCTTGCTGTACAGGTGTTCGAAGCCTGGAAGCTTGGTTATGGCCTCCCACTGCCTATCGTTTCCAACCGCAATGTAAACGTATCCATCCTTAGCTGGGTAGACGGAGACTGGTGCGAAAAACTCATGGGTATTCCCCTTCCTCGTAATCTTCTTGCCGAAGTCCACCGTCATCATGATGGGGTTAACGAGTAGGGAAACTGCTCCCTGAAACATGGAAATGTCGATTCGGCATCCCTCCCCAGTTATGGCCCGCTTGTAGAGGGCCTTCATCACCTGGCCGTAGGCAATCAGGCTTGCTCCAAGATCCACGATGGGAACCCCGAAAACCATGGGAGGCCCCTCCTTTTCGCCAGTTATCTCCATGTAGCCACATCTAGCCTGAAGGATGGGGTCATAGGCTGGCTCATCGCTTTCAGGGCCGAACCCTGTAATTCCAACCCAAATTAAATCCTTTTTAACGCTTCGAAGAGTCTCATAGTCTATGCCCAGCTTCTTATAGCGTTTGGGAAGCGTGTTGGTGGCGAAGATGTCCACGTTAAGCTTTCTAATAAGCTCCTTCAGGATTTCCCTACCCTCCTCGCTTGCCAAGTTTAATGTTATAGCCTTCTTACCGAGGTTGTTGGGCAGATAATAAGTGTACATTCGGTCTTCGCCTAGGGCTGGCTCCCCCACCCTCCTGTTGGGGTCACCCTTCACAGGATCCTCAAGCCTAATCACATTCATACCCTCAGCTGCCAGCAGGTAGGTTAGGTAGGGAAGCGTAGTAGCCTGCTCATGGCTGAGCACGGTGATCCTCCTGAAAAACTCCAACTCCCTGCGTTCAGCTTCGGTTAGCTCAGCCAAAAACTTTCCTCCCCAAGCGTGGATGAAGAGAAAATGGGGGTTATTTTCTGGCTTTAGCGAGTTCCTCAACACACTTAACAATGTCTCCAAGCTTTGATCCTGGAGGGAAAACCTCAGCTATTCCCACCTCGTTTTTTAGAATGGGGATTTCCTCGTCTAAGACTATTCCGCCTAGGATTACCGGTATGTTTGCTCCCTCCTCCTTCAGCTTCCTCACGACCTCCCTAGACCAGTACATGTGGGTTCCGGAGAGGATGCTTAAGCCTATAACGTCCACCTTCTCCTTTAGGGCGAGGGAGACTATTTCCTCCGGCCTCTTAAACCTCCCGGTATAGATTACCTCCATCCCAGCCTCCTTTAGGGCTGTAGCGACAACCTTAGCACCCCTGTCATGCCCGTCAAGCCCAGGCTTAGCAATTAAAACCTTAATCTTCCTTTCCTCCATCTCTCTCACCCTAAGCTTACCACACCACCATTTCCTCAGCTCTGCCGAAGACTTGAGCAAGAGTATCGCACATTTCGCCGAGGGTGGCCCTAGCCT
>QMYD01000138.1 GCA_003662485.1 Candidatus Hecatellales archaeon
AAGCCAGCAAGCCATCCTAAAGCATATCACCGTGCTGGAAAGGTTCGGCCTCATATCCTCCTATGAGGAGAAGGGTGAACTTCCAGCCCCACCAAGAAAATACTACACGCTCAGTAAGGGCTTTTCCATAACCGTGGACCTATCCCCCCGCCTTGCAGACTTTGAATTCTGGGAGGTTTCACCCCAACCTGAAATCCCAGGCAGATTTAAGCACCTGCGCAGGGAGATTGAAAGGCTTGAGGCTTGCAGAAGCCTAGAGGAGGCCTCCGAGATTTGCAGAAGGCTTCTTGGAAGAATCGACGAGGAAATCAGGGAACTGGAAGAGTTAAGGGTTAAACTCGTATGCTTGAAAAGGTATGTGGCTGAGAGGTTTCAGGAGGCCTTCAAGGCTGGGAGGTCTTAGCCCAGAGCTTCTCCCCACTCCTAACGTTCACGATTTCCACCACTCGGTGGAGGGGTATTCGCTTCTCCTCTCCATCTTCAAGGAAGGAAAGCCAGGAACCCCTAACATTTAAAACCTTGGTGAGGGGGAGGCCTTTACGCTCCCCCTCCACACCCCTATGAACATAGTATAGCAGGTAGTCTTCTCTCCTAACCCTCCTATCCCAGAGAAGTTTTTCGATAACCTCCCTAGACTTAGGCTTCCTCGCCACCCTCCACCTCCAGAAAACTACTTTTATAAGGGAGGCTCTCCCCGTTAAATAGTGAACGTTTTCAGATGGGTGGAAGGCTTGGCTCAGCCTGCAATACTCCCCGGCGCAACCACCATAGGCCTGGTCTGCAAGGATGCCGTAATTCTGGCCTCGGAGAAGAGGGTAGCCTACGGCTACCTCGTCCTAAGCAAGGTTGGAAAAAAGGTTTTCAAGATTACGGATAATGTAGGGGCGGCTTGTGCAGGCCTCATGGCCGACATGCAAGTGCTTGTTAAGGAGGCCGCTGCCCAGATGGCTCTCTACTCGCTGGAGAGCAGGAGGCCTGCCTCGGTTAACGCCGTAGCTAAGCTTATTGCTGTCCTCCTCTTCCAGCATAGGCTTTTCCCCCTCCTAACCCAAACCATTATTGGAGGGGTTGATGGGGAAGGACCCAGAATCTACGTTTTAGACCCCCTAGGCTCAGTTATTGAGGACAAGTTTGCCTGCGTGGGTTCAGGAGCCGAAATAGCCACGGGAGTCTTGGAATCGGAGTATAGGGATGGCATGAGCGTGGAGGAGGCTAAAAACCTGGTTATCCGAAGCATAAAGGCAGCTATTTCAAGGGATGTTCAAAGCGGTGATGGCGTGGACTTCCTCATCATAACCAGCCAGGGAGCCACAGAGGAGAGCATAGCCTTCAAATAGCCTCCCTAAGAGGTTGGGGAGTCTTCAACCCCAAGATAAGCCTCAGAGAGTTTGAAACCCTGCTCAGGCGGCTGATAGCCATACCAAGCATCTCTGGAAGAGAGCACCAGCTTTCAGCCTACCTTTCAAACCTCCTCTCCTCTAGAGGTGTAAATGTGAGGCTGGTGGAGGCTTCAGGCTGCGGGCCTTCGCTTCTCGCCTACCACCAGTTTAAGCCTGGAGGCAGAACCCTCCTCTTCTACGGGCACCTAGACACGGTTGAGCCCGAAGGCTGGACTTCACCTTTTAGGGCTAGACTTTCAAAGGGGAGACTTTACGGGCTTGGAGCCTGCGATATGAAGGCTGGACTTGCAGCCCTCACCCTCGCCTTCCTAAGGCTTCGGGAAATCTCCGAGCTTAGGGGGAGACTCATACTCGCCATGGTAAGCGATGAGGAACGCTACTCTAGGGGCTGTGAAAGCCTGATAGGTTCAGGCCTCCTAAGAAATGTGGATGCAGCCATTTCCGCTGAGCCCACAGGCCTTAGAAGGCTTGAGGTGGGGAAGATGGGCAGGGTAGCCTTCAAGGTTGAGTTTTCTGGGAGGCCGAACCCCACGGTTAGGGCTGCAGCCTTCATCTTAGCCCTAGAAAGGTTGAGGCTTAAGGGAACCCCTATCTCCACGATTTCCGTTGAGACGGGTTTGAATGGGGATGGCAGGCCAAGCCTATGCCGTGTAGCCGTGGACAGGATGCTTGCTCCCGGAGAAACCTTTAACGACACCCTAGCCGAGGTTGAAGCACTCGCCCGAAGGTTTAGGGGTAAAGCCAGCCTCCATCCAAGGCCTACCCCCTACATGCAACCTTACAGGCTGAATGGAGAAGAACCCATAGTCAGGGCCCTAAAAGAAGCCTGCATGGAGGTTTTAGGCTTCAAACCCAAAAGCGTTTTAGGCCTGGCTGGAGATGAAAACCACCTCACGGTGCGATGTGGCATCCCAACGGTAACCTACGGGCCCAAGGGTGGAAACATGCATAGGCCCAACGAGTACGTGGAGCTGGAATCAGGGGTTAGGGCAGCCGAGGTCTACGTGGCAGCTGCCATCAAATTTTTAAGTTTTGAGCTTGGTAAGCCTTGAAGGGTAGCCTGGAGAGAGGTTTGGGGGGTTAGGGCTTTCTCAACCATTTACGAGGTTGAACTCTTCAGGGAGAAGGGCTTCGTCAGGCGTAAATGTAAGTCTTGCGGCAGGATGTTTTGGACGCTTAACCCTGAGGCTGAACTCTGCGGGGACCAGCCCTGCGTAGCCTACAGCTTCATAGGGAACCCCCCAACCTCTAAGCCCCTAAACCTTCAGGAGGCTAGGGAGAAGTTCCTCTCCTTCTTTGAGCGGCATGGCCATAGGAGGGTGGGCAAATACCCAGTGGTGGCGAGGTGGAGGGATGACGTATATCTGGTAGGGGCCTCCATCTACGACTTCCAGCCCTGGGTTACTGAAGGCCTAGTGCCCCCGCCGGCAAACCC
>QMYD01000139.1 GCA_003662485.1 Candidatus Hecatellales archaeon
ACTACGGCTAGGACTCCTGCCTCCCTAAGCTTTTCCAAGTCCCTAAGCGATGAGACCCCTCCAGCATAAATGATGGGCGTGGTGGAGGCTTCTACCAGCCTCCTAACCCTTTCAAGCCTGACCCCTCCAAGGGTTCCCTCCACCTCCACATCCGTGTAGAGGAAGGCGTAGATGCCGAGCTGCTTGAAGATTTTCAGGGCTTGGAGGGGTGAGGTTGAGGTTTCACCCGTCCAGCCTTCCACGAGAATTCTGCCCCCCGCTGAATCTAGGGCTACGATAACCCTCTCAGGCCCATAGGCTTCAGCCACCCTCTCCACCACTTCAGGGTTTCTGTAGGCAGCTGTTCCGAAAATGATTCTTGCCGCTCCAGCCTCAAGGATTTCGCCTGCATCCTTTAGGCTTCTTATCCCCCCTCCAACCTGAACGGGGATGCGCAGTCTTCCCAGGATTTTCAGAATGGTTTCCCTGTTCCTCTTGCTTCCATAGATGGCTGCGTCTAGGTCGACTAGGTGGAGGCCTTCTGCTCCGAGTTTTTCCCATTCTAAGGCTACTCTTAACGGGTTCTCGGAGATGGTTTTACCCGAGCCAGGCTTACCCCTCACCAGCTTCACGCATTTCCCATCCTTCACATCTACAGAGGGCAGGATCATCATGGCTCTCCGCCTCTAGGGTACTATGCGTTCTATGGGTAGCACGAGGATGTCTCTGGCTCCAGCCGCCTTAACCCTGTTTATCACCTCGTAAACATCTTTTTCGTCGATTACGGAGTAGACCTCCCACATGGGTGGTTTGGATTCAACCTTCGCAATGGTTGGGCCAGCCATGGAGGGGATAAGCTTCACCACCCTTCCAAGCCTCTCCTCCGGAACGTTCATCATGATGAGCTTTTTCCGTTTAGCCCTCAAAACGCTTAGGAGGGCGGTGGAAACCTCCTCAACCCTCCTACGCTTAAGCCTTAAGGCTTGAGAGCTGGCGATAAGCCTGGCGGTGGAGGTGAGAATTTCATCTATGATTTTCAGCTTGTGGAGGCGGAGGGTGGTTCCCGTGCTCGTAATGTCTATGATGGCTTCAGCTATCCCGAGGGTTGGAGCTATCTCCGCGGCTCCGGAAACCTTGACCACGCTAGCCTCAACCCCCCTGGCCTTCAAGTATCTTCTGGCTATGGAGGGAAACTTGGTGGCTACTCTAACCCCCTTCAGGTCTTTGGGAGAACTTATTGGGGAGCTCTCTGGAACGGCCAGAACCATCCTTGAAAAACCGTATTGGAGGTCTAGGAGTTCCCTAACCTTCGCCCCGCTTTCAACAATGAAGTCGTAGCCTGTTATTCCAAGGTCGGCTGCGCCTGCCTCCACCAGCCTTGGAATGTCTGAAGCCCTAACGGCTACTATGGAAAGCTGGGGGATAACTGTTGGGGAGTAAAGTGACCTCGCATGCCCGTTTGCGGGTGCAACGCCCGCCTTGGCTAGAAGCCTTAGGGTTGGTTTTCTAAGCCTACCCTTGCTCGGCACGGCGAGGATTAGGTTTTGGTTTTTCATATTCTCTTCTCACGTGGGAAATATGTGGGATATATCCCACATAATACACACTCCAATATTTAAACCTATCTGAGAAAGGTTTAACCCTAAACCTCCAGAATATTTCTTTGATCGGCTATGAGGATTTCTGAGATCGCTAGGATCGATTCTAGGGGCAGAATCCTCATACCCTCCTCAGTTAGGAGTACACTCGCCCTTAGGGAGGAAGCCTACGTCATGCTCATAGCAGACCTAGAATCCAGGGAGATTAGGCTGATACCCTTCGCCGACCCTGAAGCCCAGCTCTACGAACTCAGAATCCTAATGGACGACATGCCTGGAGCTCTTGCTAAAGCCGCCACCAAGCTCGCTGAAATGGGGGTAGACCTGCTTTCAACCCAGTCCAGAACCATCTATCGAGGTAGGCTCGCTGAATGGTACGCTGTCGTAGACTTATCCAAGTGTAAGGTTAAACCCGGAGACTTGGAGAAGGAGCTTACAAGCCGTGGGGTAGCCCGAAAGGTGGAGGTTCGAAAGCTCACAGCAACCTAACAATTCCAAAAAATTTATTTCCGAATACTTTTTTAGGTTTAAGGTAAAGGGAGGACTGAAATGCATGAAAAAAGCTTCCTGCCCTGAGTGCGGCGCTGAAATTGAGGTTTTAGACGACGTAATCGTTGGGGAAATCGTAAGCTGCCCCGACTGCGGCTTAGAGCTTGAAGTGGTTGAGGTTGAGGGTGAAAGGGTTAAGGTTAAGGTTCTCCAGGTTTCAGGCGAGGATTGGGGGGAGTAATGCCAACCATCTCCATGATTTACGACCAAGTGAGGTGGGAGGAGAAGGCCATCCTGGAGGCTGCTAGAAGCCGAGGTCTATCCGTTAACATGATTGACGCCAAGAAGGCCTACTTCAACCTTACAGGCGAGGAAAGGGAGCCCATAGACTATGGAGACATCATCCTCCAGCGCTGCGTAAGCTACTTCAGAAACCTCCACATTACAGCCATCCTTGAGCATAAGGGCTACAGCGTGGTTAACTCCTACAAGGTTACAAGCCTATGCGGGAATAAGCTTCTAACCAGTTTATGCCTATCAAAGGCTGGGGTTCCAACCCCCAAAACCTATGTGGCCTTCACCCCTGAGAGTGCCTTGAAGGCTTTGGAGGAGGTAGGCTACCCCGCCCTCATCAAGCCTGTGGTTGGAAGCTGGGGTAAGCTTACAGTCCCCCTAAAGGATAAGGAAACAGCCGAAGCCGTTTTCGAGGAAAGACTCTACATGTTCCCCCTCTACCAAGTCTACTACC
>QMYD01000140.1 GCA_003662485.1 Candidatus Hecatellales archaeon
GCTTAACGTCGGCGTCGCTTTCAAGGCTTGCAGCGGCAAACCTGTGTTTACGCTCATAGGCGTGGAGTTTCTCCGAGGCTCTGCGAAAGTCTGCGAGGCCGAAGAGTTCGTCGAGGAGGTTCTGCCTCTCCCTTGGAGGCACATTAAGAATCTCCTTAAGCCTCTCCTGCTGAATCCAGATGAAGCCCTCGAACATGAAGCGGTCGAGTCCTGTAACCTGCTTTAAGTGTTCCTGGACGGCTGAAACCTTCCCCCAAGCTATTTTCTTCCCATCCTCCATGAGGAAGAGCTCATCCGGGCTCTGCGATATCCTACCCTTCCTATCCCTGGTCAGCCCACGGATAACCCTATACGTTTTACCCGCATGCTCAAACTCTAATTCCACGAGGCCGTGGTTTCGATCCTCCCTTAGCAGGTAGTCGTAGCCCCGGTATAGGGGTTCACCGAAGAGGGCGAAGTGAATGGCGAGGAGGATGCTTGTTTTACCAGCTCCAACACCGCCAACCACGCAGTTGAAGCCCTCCCCAAACCTAACCTCCGAATCCACGTGGCTTCGAATGTTCTGAAGCCTAACCCTCCGAACGATCAGCCTCCACCACCCCCCTCAAAACTTCCTCAACCTTCTCCTCCACCTCCTCGCCTCCACGAAGCAGTTCTAGGATTTGGAGAGCTGCCCTCGCCCTGCGCTCACCCTTAGAGCCGGGATACCTCGCCTGGAAGGCTTTGAGGAGGTGCTGGTAGGCGAGGGCCTTCAACTCCCTGGTCTCCTTAAGCCTTAAGGGTTCAAGCCTAACCTCAGCCTCCACTAGCTGGTTTACCACCACCATGTATAGGGGCTTCCTCACCCTAGACCTAAGCTTGTGAACATCTACCTGGCTTCGCTTGAAACCCTCTGGGAGGCTTCCCTTCAAAACTAGGACGGAAACAGCTTCCTCCACGTCTAGTCGGGCTGCAGCCTCCTCAGCCTCGGCGAGGGCTTCCTCCACCCTCTTACCCGTGAAGTCTACTTCGGCTACGAGGAAGCGCCTAGAGGATACGGGGATATGCTCTACCTCAGGGGGCTCCTCTAGGCTTTCAACCCTCACATGGTAGAAGCCCTTCGGGTTTTCAGCCTCATCGTAAGCGGTGGTTTCAAGGCTTCCAGGATAGGCGATTAAACCTGTTTTGAACTTAGCCTTAAAAGGCTGGTGGATGTGGCCTCCAGCATAGTACTGGAAGCCCTCTGGGAGGTGTTCCACTCTTAGGTCTGGCTTGAAAGCTGGCGGGGTGTATTTCGGGTGGTCGAGGGCTCCATGGAAACATAATATATTGAATTTTTGGGGTTTTGGGCTTGGAGGATCCTCCTTAAGCTGCCTTAAAACCTTGGAGTCTGCTTCGAGAAGGCTTCGGCTGCTCCTAATCCCGTAGAGGTAGTAGTTTTCGGTTTCGAGGCCTCCCCTAACCCTTGGCAGGTAGATGAGTAGTCCAGCGTTGTGGAGGGGGTTTAGGATGGTTCCAACCATAACGTTAGGCTCCATGTCGTGGGAGCCATCCACCGCATAGATGGGTATGCCCGCCTCCCTAAGCCTCCTAAACTCCCTAATGGCGGTGGCAAGCGTTCGGTTGGAGGGTCTTGGACTGTGGAAGAGGTCTCCAGCCACAACGGCGAAGGCAGGCTTCAACTCCAAGATTTTATCCACAGCCTCGGTGAAGGCCCTAGCGAAATCCTCAGCCCTCTCCGTTAAATTGTACTGAAGGCATCCAAGGTGGACATCCGCCAGATGAACGAAGCTGAAAGGCTTCATACCAAACCACTTTTCTCTTTCAGCCAGCTGGCAATATGTTTAGCGAATAGGTCGAAGTCTCCAAGCCTGGTTTGGAGGAATTCGTGGAGAAGTCTAAGGTTAATGGAGGCGTAGTCGTGGACGAGGAGGTTTCTGAAGCCTATCATGGAGGCAAAGGTTTCAGCAAACTCCCTTGGAATTACTCCTGCCTCCGCCAGGACCTCTGGAATATCCCTATACCGTTCAGGCCTTCGAAGTTGAAGGGCAGAAACCATCTCGTTTCCCACATCTATCATGCATTCAATGGCTAGGTGGAGGTATCGTTCAACCGCACCCCTCAGCTTGAAATCCTCCTCAAGCTCTCCGAGTGAAGCCTCTTTAAGCCTCTCCAAAAATCCCTTGTACTGCTTAAGCCTGCTAAGCTTGGCTGCGATTAGGCTTCCTAGCGGCTTAAAATCTCCTCTAGCATGCATTCATCATACCTCCTGAGAGCTCGGCTGAGGTCCATGAACTCGTCTAGGACCCTAGCCTCAAAAGCTATCCTAGCCCTCTCATCCCTGCAGTAAACAAGTCTTCCACGGCTTATCACCTGAAAGTTTAGGGCTGGAGGAGCCAGGTTAGCGATTACGAGGTCCACGTTTCCAGCCGCCTCCACAAGCCTTCCAGCCAGGCTTAAGTAGAAATCTAACAGGTTTTCTGGAAGCTCGGAGAGTAGCACAGCCACATCTACATCGCTTTCCGGGCTGCTTTCACCCCTAGCCTTTGAGCCGAAGAGGTAGGCTGCAAGGACCTTCTCCTCCCCGCTGAGCACCCCCCTCAAGGCTTCAGCTAAATCCTCCAAATCCCTCATCCTCCAACACGTAAAGGACGTTAAGCATTAAAAGGCTTAAGAGGCTAGGGGTTAAACCTGCTTGTAGAGCGTTTCGGGTGTGGTTAGGCTTTTAGCCTCGCTGAAGAAGGTTCTGGTTTCACCCATGGTTTTCACTTCTAATTTTCTGACTTTGATGGTTAGGGGTAGGTCTTTTAC
>QMYD01000141.1 GCA_003662485.1 Candidatus Hecatellales archaeon
GGCTTCCCCTCCACCTCCACGATGTCTAAGGCGAAGTCCACGGTTGGAGCATTACTCAGACTTGTTCCAACACCAAAGCCTTCCACACCAGCCTCCACCAGCCCTGGAATTTTAGCTTCCTCTATCCCGCCTGAAACGAAAATTTTAACGTGGCTGTAGCCTCGAAGGTTTAACTCCCACCTGACCTCCCTAACTATTTCAGCGAAGTTTCCCCTCCTAGAGGAGGGAGTGTCCAGCCTAACCCCATAAAGTTTCCCTCCTAAGGCCTCAGCCACCCTGAGGGCTTCAGTTTTCTCGTCTAGGAAGGTGTCCACCAGCACGATTCTAGGAGCTTCAGCCTCCACATGCCTGTCGAAGGCCCTTGCAGCTGAGGCTGCATCACCGAAGAGGATGACGAGGGCGTGGGGCATGGTTCCCACCGGTCTTTCTCCAATGGTTTCAGCTCCGGCAGGACAGGAGACGGCGTCGAAGCCTCCAATGTAGGCCGCCCTGTCGATCATGGGGGCTACGGCGGGGTGCATGCGCCTTATCCCGAAGGAGACTAGCAGGCTTCCACCCGCCAGCTTCCTTATTCTCGCAGCCTTTGTGGCTATTCCTGAAGCCTGGCATAGGAAGCCCAGCAGGGGGGTTTCGTAAACACAGAAGTCGTAGTAGGCTCCCTCCACCAGCATTACGGGAACCCGGATTCCTGTGGAGTCGGCTGGGGTGAAGATGGTTCCCTCGGGAAGGCTGTAAACGTTCACGGGTTTTCCTTCGAAGAGTCTTGCAACCTCCTCCACCCCGCAGAGCACAGCCCACCTCCAACCATCGGGTAGGCTTCCAACCGTAACCTCGGCAAACACCCTCCTACCCGTTAACCCTTCAGCCTCCAAGATTTTCCTTGTACGCTCAAAGTAAACGTCCGTGGTCTTGCCTTCCAGGATTTCCCTTTCCGAGGCCACATGAAACCTGGGCAAGGCTTTCCACCAATCTGAAAGGGAAGCCTCCCTCAAATGGAGGCTTCAACCTTCATATTTAAACCTCAATAAAGGTTAATGTGCCCCATCCCCGAGCCCAGGCGGAGGGGGATAGCAAATCTATAGTTAAACTTAACCCTACTGGCGATTGAAGTCCTCCTAGGCGAAAATACTCCACCATACTATCCTGGTTTTGGCGGTTTGAAATAGCCTTCCTTGGAATCCTCGCCTTTAATTTTCCCCTTTCAGGTTAGGGGAGGCTTAACCTTACCCCTAAGCTTTGGAACGTTTTCAGCCCAAACCTTGCGAAACTCAAAGTATTTTCCAGCGTTCTCCACAGCGTATTTGGAGGCTCTTCTTAGAAGGTCTTCCACACTTTTGAAGGCTTTGCAGAGCTGCGCTAGGCTTTTCGCTTGGAGGAGGTTTTCCAGGCTCTGGCTTAGGAGGGCTAGGATGCCTGTAAGCAGGATTTTGCCTTCTAAGTCTTCTTTTAGGAAGTAGCCTGGGAAGGGGTCTAAGCCTTCATCCAGAATACGCTTTCCAAGCTTCCCCTCAAGGAATCGAAGCTTCTCCCTCTCGTATAGGAAGCGGTAGACGTCTTGTTCAAACTCCCCCCAGAAGCCCCTCTGCTTTGGAGGGGGCTCATGGAGGATGCTCCACCTATTGTCCAGCGGAAACTCGAAGCCGTAGAGTTTAGCGCAGAGCAGATAGTCAATGTCTTCACCCCGAGTTATCCCAGGGTCGAAGCAGACCTCCTCGATAAGCCTCCTATGAATAGCCATGCAGCCTCCAAAAGCGAAGCTTACGGGGTTAAGCCTCCTAGGCGAATCAATAATTTTGAAGGCCTCATTCATGAGGCGAGCCTTATTCCAAACCACGCTCCAAAGAGTTTCCTCCTCCCTAAGCCTGTACCCCCGACCCCTGTAAACGTAGTAGCCAGCTACGCCTCCAATAATCCTACCCCTCCAGCGCCTGCCCAAGAACTCTAGGGCCCTATCCAGGAAAACCGACTCCGTAACCATTTCATCATCGTCCACGAGCACAGCTGCATCAAAGCCTGAGAGGTAGGGGATGAGCAGGCAGAGGTTTCTAACGTTCCCATAACCCCTCATACTCAGCAGGCTTGAAAACCTTGCAAAGCCCTTCTCGCCAAGCTCCCTCTTCAACCTCCTAAGGTTTTGAGGGTAGAAGGCTTTGAGGTTGAGGCGTCTCCTATAAGGCTTCAGTAGCTCTTCAAGGCGCTCCCTAACCCTGCCAGCCAAACTTAGCCTTGTGGGAACGCCTAAAACTAGGACTTCGAATTCTCCCCGAAGGATGGTTAGGCTTTCAAGGCATCTGGTTAGGGTTTCAAATTCCCCCTCTAAAGGCGTGGGGTGATCGTATACGGCCTCCCTACGGCTTGGCGCTCCAGCCATCCAGTAGCTTGGAACCACGATGCAGGCCTTCAAAGCCAGGCACCAAACAAGGTTTAAAAGCATTAAACCTTATAACTAAAGCGTTTCAGGCCTTGAAAATCCTCTTCCTCTGCAAGGAGCTTCCCCACGCCAGGGTGGTGGGAGGCCCCATCATCGTCTACAACCGCATGAAGTATCTCTCTAGGAAACATGAGGTTCACCTCCTATCCTTTTACAATCCTGGGGATGAAGCCTTCCTAACCTCGCTGGATTTCTGCAGCCGCATCGAGCTGGTGGAAACACCACCGCCCAGAAGCCTCCTAAGGGAAATCTACGACTACCTTTTCTCCTCCACGCCAAACTATATGTTGAAGCTTTACTCCCCAGAGCTTAAACGGAAGCTTGGAGGAATGGCTAAAGAGGA
>QMYD01000142.1 GCA_003662485.1 Candidatus Hecatellales archaeon
ATAGAGGAGGCAGCAGGCTACGTAGCCTGGATGCTAGAGGCTGTGAAGGGCTACGCCATTAAGGTTGTAAACCCTGGAGGGCTTGAAGCCTGGAGTTGGGGTGGAAACCTTGAAAGCCTGGATGACCCCGTTCCAAGGATAGGTGTAACGCCCAGGGAAATCCTTAGAGCCCTATGCAGGATTAACAAGATGCTTGGGCTACCCCACGCCGTCCACGTCCACCCAAACAATCTTGGGAAGCCTGGAAACTGGGAGACCACCATTCAAACCATGGACTGTGTTAGAGACCTCTATGAGGGAGGTAAACCCATCATCCACATAACCCACGTCCAGTTTACAGGTTATGGAGGTAAAACCTGGGTTAACCTGAGCTCCAAGGCTCCGGAAATCGCCAAGTATGTGAATACGCATCCTCATGTGAGCGTGGACCTAGGCCAAGTAATCTTTGGAGACGCTACCACCATGACTGCTGATGGACCCTTCCAGTTCATCCTATACCAGATGACAGGGAACAAGTGGACTAATGCCGACGTGGAGGTGGAAACAGGAGCTGGAATAGTCCCCTACCTCTACAAGCGCTCCAACTATGTTAACGCTGTTCAATGGGCGATAGGGCTTGAACTAGCCTTAGAGGTTAAGGACCCCTGGAGGGTTTTCCTCACCACCGACCATCCTAACGCTGGCCCCTTCACCGAATACCCGAGGGTTATAGCCTGGCTTATGAGTAGGAAGGCGAGGGAGAAGGTAGCCTCCAAGCTTCCAAGGTCAGCCCGCCGGAGGATAAGCATTGAAACCATGGATAGGGAGTACACCTGGCAGGAGATAGCCATCATTACGAGGGCTGGGACGGCTAAATCGCTTGGCCTTCAAGCTAAGGGCCACCTTGGGGTTGGAGCCGACGGGGATGTAGCCGTCTACCCCGTGAACCCGAGGGAGGTAGACCCAGCCAGAGACTATAGGAAGGTTAGGAGAGCCTTCAGGAACGCCTACTGGGTGGTGAAGGAAGGCGAAATAGTGGTTAACGAGGGTCAGGTGGTCTCAAGCATGAAGGGTAAAACCTTCTGGGTTAAGCCCTCCATAAGCGAGGATGTGCTTCAAACAGCCACCGAAGACTTAAAAGCCAAATTCAAGCGGTACTACACCGTGGAGTTTGAAAACTATCCCGTGCCAGAAAGCCTCCTTTCAAGGCCAGTTATGATTAAGGCTGAAGGGTGAAAGCTTATGGTGAAGGTTACCTTAAAACTTAAAAGGGAGCCTAAGGTTCCGGTTTTCGCAGAGCAGCTTACTCCTGAAAGCCTGGCGGGTAAGGAGCTCAGCGAAATCCTCAGCCTAAAGCTTTTGGAGGGCTCGGTGGAGACAAGCCTCGGCGAGCTTTTCGAGGTGGAAGCCTCCAAGCCTCCGTCAAGCCCCGAAGAGCTTGAACTGGAAATCCTTGGAGACCTTTCAAGGTTTAGGTATGTGGGTAGGGGTATGAAGGCTGGAAGCATAACCATTAAGGGTGGTGGAGGCTTCTACCTCGGAGAGGAGATGGCTGGAGGCTCCATCCGGGTGGAGGGCGACGTTCAAGGCTGGGCTGGCTCAGCCATGAGGGGAGGCCTCCTAGAAATCTTCGGTTATGGAGGAGACTACCTCGCAGCTCCCTACCGTGGTGAAACCATTGGGATGAGGGGTGGCCAAATCATTGTTCATGGAAGCGTAGGGGTGAAGGCTGGCTTCCGCATGGCTGGAGGCTCCATTCGCATTGAGGGTTCGGCTGGAGACTTCCTAGGCCAGGCGATGCAGGGAGGGGAAATCCTCGTCCAGGGAGACTGCGGCCTAAGGCTTGGAGCAGGAATGAAGGCTGGGAGAATCATCGTGCTTGGTAGGGTTGCGGGGCTCATGCCCACCCTAACCTACAGCGAGGTTAGGGAGAAAGCCAAATTCGCCGGTGAAAAACTCCGCCAAGCCTTCTACGTTTACACGGGAGATGTGTTGGAGAAGGGTTCGGGAAGAATCTTCCTAGCCCGCTGCCCAAACAGGCATCTTAACCCTGAAGGCGAGGTCTTCCCAGACCCCGAGGTAAGCGTAAACCTTCAAGCTGCAAGGCTGGCTGAGGAGGTTGCTGGAAACCCTGAAGCCTATGGGGCTAGGGTGGAAAAGGTTGCAGGAGCCACCATAATAGACCTTGGCGTAAACGTTAAGCCCTCTGGGAAGGCTGGAGAAGCTGCAACCAAGATATGCCTTGGAGGAATGGTTGAGGTCTCCGTGGAGGAGAGGGACTTAGGCGGAGGCCTAAGACTCCCCATCCTCCAAGAGAAAATCACAGGCCACCCAGGCTTGGCTACGCTAGGCTCCCAGTTTGCAGGTTGGGCCATAAACGTGAAGGACTACTTTGCTATGGGTTCGGGGCCTGCTAGGGCGCTAGCCCTCCAGCCCAAGCGAATCTACGAGAAGCTTTGCTACCGGGATAAGGCGGATAAGGCTGTGCTCTTCCTCGAAGCTGACCGCCTCCCAACCGAGGAGGCTGTAAAATTTATCGCGGAGAGCTGTGGGGTTAAACCGGAAAGCCTCTACTTGGTGGCGGCTTCAACCTCCAGCCCTGTAGGCTCTTACCAGATAGCTGGCAGAGTTGTTGAAACGGGAATTCACAAGCTTTCAGAGCTGGGCTTCCTACCCAATAAGATTGTGGCTGGCTGGGGTTCCGCGCCCATAGCCCCCGTACACCCTGAAAGCGAGGTTGCCATGGGGATAAC
>QMYD01000143.1 GCA_003662485.1 Candidatus Hecatellales archaeon
CGAGTATACCGCCCCCGTAGGATTATTGGGATTTATCAGGATAATCATCCGAGTTTTATCCGTGATCTTGGCTTGGAGGTCTTCGAGGTCAGGCTGCCAGCCTTCCTCCTCCACCGTCCTGTAAGGCACGGGCTTAGCACCGAAAAACTTTGCGAGGGAGGTGTAGGGGGGATAGCCTGGCCCTGGAACCAGAACCTCATCCCCCTCCTCAAGCATGGAGCCGAAAAGCATCTGAATGGATTCACTCACCCCCTGCGTTATGATTACATCGGAGGCGTCTACGTATGCTCCCTTTCTTCTCTCCCTCTCCGCTATAGCCTCCCTAAGCTCCATGTCTCCCTCTGATGGTGCATAGCTGTTGTAGCCTTCAGCTATGGCTCCCCGAAGAGCCTCCTTAACATGTTCAGGAACATCGAAATCGAATTTACTGGGATCCCCAATGTTAAGCTTAATAAGCCTAACACCTTCAGCCTCAAGCCTACTAGCCGGAACTATGATATCCCTTATAGCATACTCTACTTCGGAAATTCTCCTAGCCACCTTAAACATTCCTACCACAATTCAAAAGCCATCCTCATCATGGAAAACTCTGTTTGCCTGAATACCGCCTGAAAACATTTAAAGTTTTCCATTCATTCATGCTTTAAAACCGGCGATAATACTTTCCCTCCTCACCTTCGATTTTAATGCTAGCTTTAACCCGGCTAATTTAATGGCATCTCTAACCCTGTTTTCATCCTCATCCATTAGGGTTAAAACCAGCGTGGCCTGTCTCCCCGAAACTCTACTCAATTCTTTGAAGGCTTTGAAGGGGTTTGGGAGGTTTTGAGCTACGGTGAAGAGGAAGCAGGCTTGGAAGACGGAATCCCTAAAGGGCAAATTTTCCACGTCGCATCGTACGAGGTGAACGTTCCGGTTTCTCCCCTTTCTCTTAGCGATTTCAAGCATCCTTCTGGAAAGGTCTGCACCCACTATTGTTTTGGCTCCTGTTAGATGCTGGAAGAGTAAGCCTGTCCCACAGCCTGCGTCTAAAACTGCACCTTCAACCTTTCCGCTTAGAAGCCTTAAGGCTTCAACATACTTTGCTTTCTGCTCATCGGCGTAAAGGCTATCATAGGAGTTAGCTGTAGCGTCATAGTAGGCTTCAACCTCCCTTTTATCCGGCTTCGGATATGGGGGAACTATCTGAGCCATAGTTTCACCTAGATGAATTCGCTAAGCTTTCTGCCCTTACCAGCCTTCAAAACTTCATAGCATCTCCTAGGTGAAACCTGCCTGAATTCAAGTTTTAAGGCGGCTAGGAGGCCTTGGGCTTCCCTCCTAATTTCAGGAGCTACAATTACGCCTCTAACCTGCTTACCAGTTTTCTCCCTCAACGTTTTGACATATCTTTCCAGCTGGAGGACGGCTTCCCTCCCAGCCGGATTACGCTTTATCTCTACAACCACAAGGTTTCCCTGCGAGTCTTGGCCTAGAATATCCAGGAAGCCGGACTCGCCTAGTTCCTTTTCCGCAGCGAGGGGCTGGAAGCCTTCTTCTACCAGTTCGGGCATGGTTAGGAGCGCCTTCTGCATGTCCATCTCCGTAACGTACATGGAGAATTCTCCCTCATCCCTAAGCTCAGCGGAAAACACATGGTAAACCCTATCGAAAAAGATGTTTAGAACTTCCTTTGGCTGAAGCCTTGTAGCCCTAATCTTCAGTTTTCCATCCTCGAATTCCACGTGGAAGATGCTTCCTGGAGGCTGCCAGTTCACGGGCTCATAGCCCGTGGGCCTATGAACCATGACGGAGCCGTCAGACTTCACTACGAGGAGTCTTTCACCCCAGTCTAGCTTGGAGGAGGCTCTCCCCTCATAGTCCACCATGCAGTTTCCAACCACCAGAAGCATCCTACGCCTTGAAAGGGCTTCCTGAATGAAGGCCTTAGCCTCCTCCAAGCTTGGCTCTTCCAAGCTTTGATGGGACATCAAAGGGGAAGTCAAGGACTTACGTGGGTAAAAAGGTTACGCCAGCTCAGCTGTTAGCCTCTTAAGGTTTTCCTTAACCCTACTTTCAACCTCCCTGTAGAGGTTTCCACCATGGGTGTCGATAGCTACGAGGAGGGGGCCGAAGCCTTCAACTCTCAGCATCCAGAGGGCTTCGGGCATGCCGAGGCTTAGCCACCTAACCCCCACCACCTGCTTAATCCCTTCAGCAGCGAGTACGGCTGCTCCACCCGGATAGTGACAGTAAACGGCTCCCCTCCAGCTTAGGGTTTCCTCCACATTCTCGCCAAGCCCACCCTTACCAATAATCATCCTAACAGCGTAGTGGTTAAGCAGGCTTAGGGCTGCCTTAGCCATTCGGAGGCTTGTGGTTGGACCGGCTGAAACCACCTCCCACCCTTTACCCTTCCTTCGAACAATGGGTCCGGCATGGTAGATTACGGCTCCATCTAGGCTTATTGGAGGCCTTTTCCCAGTTTCAGCCAGTCTTAGAAGCCTCTTGTGAGCCATATCCCTAGCCGTGTAAATCGTTCCGTTAAGGTATACTAGGTCTCCCACCCTAAGCTTCCTCACATCCTCCTCGCTCAGCGGGGTGTTGAGCGTGTATTTAGCCGTTTCAACCTCCCTCCTGAAGTATCTCGAAGGAGCCATCTGAATGAAGTTTGAGGGTAGCCCTCCTGTCAGCCCAGCACTGGAAGTTTATGGCTAGGGGTAAACTCGCCGTATGGGTGTGAGC
>QMYD01000144.1 GCA_003662485.1 Candidatus Hecatellales archaeon
GGATTTATCTGTTAGTTAGGGTATTCCGACTATGAGGGCAATCCCTCAAACCAATCGGCGCACCTCTACGCATTAGCTCTGAAAGGATTTCAGCCTTCCTCGAAGCCTTCCCCAGTCAACTCTTGCTAATCATTTAAGGGGGAGTTTACGTGTAATTACGTAATTTTCCGAAAGATTTATAAGTTGAATAATCTATAAATGTTTTCGATGGCGTTGAGGGTTAGGCTTTCCATTAAGCGCTCCTTTGGCGAGCTTGTGGTGGAGGGGGAGAGTTTTGAGGAGGTGGCTGAGGGGCTTAAGGGCCTACCTGAATGGCTGGCAGTCATAGAGAGCATGGTAGCAGGCTTGGAGGCTCCTGTAAGCGTTGGGGGGAAGGAAGACTTGAAGGGGCTGGTGGAGGCTACGAGCAGAGGCCCAGTTATAACCGTACCCAAGGAGAGGCTTAGCGATAAGGATGCCATCTGCCTCCTCCTCTACGCCAGCGAGCCCAAGCCCCTTCAGCCCAAACAGATAGGCGAACTCCTCATGGAGTCAGGACGCCACTCCGCTGGTTTTGGAGCTAGGCTAAGCGAACTCCGCTCCGAAGGCCTCGTAATAAGGGAAAACGGCGAATACAGGCTAACCGCTGCAGGGAGGAGGAGGGCTGAAGAAATCATTCAGAGACTTAGGGGATAAAGAGGCATGGCTGAGGAGAAAAGGGAAACCATTAAAATCCACGTGGAGTTTGGGGAGAACAGGCTTGACTTTGAGGGCTCCCCAGAGGAGGCGGTTAGAGCACTCCTAGCATTCCTCCAGAACGCCTACCCAGCCTACGAGATGGCTAGGAGGCTAACCCTAACCGTAGACTTAGAAGAACTACTCAAAAGCTTGGAGGGTGTCTTAGCCTTCACCCCTGAGGGGCCCGTAATCCTGGCTGGGAGGGAAAGGCTTGAGAGGGGGCTAAGCATTAGAGAGCTCATCCTCCTCCACCTCGTCAAAGCCTACGTAGGCTTTAGGCTTGGAAAGCTTCCAAGGGAATCCCTCTCCGTAGACGAGCTTCTAAAGGCAACCGGGGGGAAGGTTGGAGCAGTAGCAGGCCGCCTAAGCGAAATGGTCTCCGAAGAGCTTATCGAAAGGCTTGGGAGAGCCGAATACAAGATAACCACCTACGGCGTCAAACACTTCCTCGAATCCATTCTCCCAAAGGTTAGAAGCCTCCTCGAGGAGGGCTAAAAGGGTGAAGGCTGAAACCGAGTTCGAAGCCTCCCTAGCAGGATGGCTAGCCGAACTAAGCCTTAAAACGCTTGAGAGGGCTGAGGGAGGCCTCCTAGAGGTTCCAGAAGGCCTAGAGGAGCCATCCACCTTTAATCCCCCCGAAGCCCTAGAGGTTCCAAACCCTGGGAAGCTTAGGGTTTTCAGGGTTGAACCTTCAAGCAGGGTTAGGGTTGCAGCCATAGACGTAGCCTGCAAGCGTCTAGGCTTCCTCGGGGAGGGTGTGGTCTGCGCAGTAAGGGGCGCCTTAGTCTGGAGGGATGAATACGCCTACCACTACTGCAGGTATGGACCCTACACCTTCCACCTGAAGGATGGCTGGGTTTTCCAAGCCCTCGGGGAGACCCTACCAAGAAGCCTTGAAGCCTCCCTAAACCCGCTTGGGCTAACAGCCAAAATCCAAATGCTTGTAGAAAGGGAACTCCAACTCCAAGCCTGCAAAACCTTCAGGAACTCGCTTATCCTCCTGGATGGAAGCCTCTCCGTGATTACGGGGATGGGTGGAAGCCTATCCGAAAGGCTGAGTGAAGCCTTGGAGAGGGCTAGAGCCAACGGGAACAGGGTTTTAGCCCTAGCCAAAAACACTAAAATCCTCCAGGGTGAAATCCTAAACCTCGCCTTAAGGCTTAAGCCCCCATGCCTCATCCAGGTTGAAGCCGAGGGGAGGGGGAACCTGAAAAACCTTGGAAGAGTTTTCCTAGCCAAACTCGACGGAGGCCTGCCAGGCTTTAGGCTTGATGTTGACGCTGGGCTAAGCTTGGAAGAAGCTCTCGAAGCGGTGGGAAGCCTCCTAGCCAGCGACCTCCTCGTCCAAGGCTACCCTGAAACCCTTAGAATGGCTCACATGCTCTCCGTCTTCACACCGCTTGACGTCTTGGCCATCCAAAGGTTTCTTGCAGAAAACTTTGGGGTTAGGGTTAGGCGGGAGAGAAGTGTTAGGAGGATGCTTTTCGGCCCCTACGCAGGCTGGGAGGAGGCTGGGAGTTGAAACTCTACAGGAAGGAGGGAGACCTCCTCCAAGTTTTATGCTTCCCAGACGAGCAGGTGGAGAAAGGAGACTACCTCGCCATAGAAGACCTGAAAACGGGTAGGATGCTCCTCGCCCAAGCCATCGACATCCAGTTTCCAAACCTCCCAGGCCTCCTCGAAGACCTACTAAGGGATGAGGCTAAGGAAGCCCACATCTTCGGAGACGAATACGACCCCCTCCAAATAGAATCCCAAATAAACCTGCTAAGGGATGCAAGGCTCATCCAAGCCAAAATCCGCTGCTCCGTTGAAGGGGGCGAGGTGAAATTCAACGTCTCCTGGATTCCCTCTAGGGTTCACTCAAGGATTAGGAGGCTTGAACCCGGGAGGCTTCGAAGCCTCCTAAGGCTTGGGGGAGCCAGACCCATAACCATAGGCCAACTAGGCGAAGCCAAGCTGGAGATAGATGCCCAAAGCCTTGA
>QMYD01000145.1 GCA_003662485.1 Candidatus Hecatellales archaeon
GATTTCCTCTACGACTTCAGCTGTTTCGCCTAGGATTCCAGGCTGGAAGGGCTTCCTACGCCTCGCCTCCACCACCTTGTAGGCTGCGAAGATGAAGAAGCCTCCCACGGCTAGGGGAACCACAAGCAGCACCGTGTACAACGTGTTAAGCCAGCCCGGCTGAACCGTCCAGTTCCCCGGGAAAAGCAGGAGGCCTCCAAGGAAGATGCAGGCGAAGCCCGTTCCGCCCATAATGCCGAAGCCAGGCGTTAAAAGCTCGGCGAGCAGTAGCACGAGGCCTACCACCATGAGGAGGATGGCTCCAAGGTTTGCTCCCGTAACCCCCAAGCCTATCAAGCCTAAAATTAGGAGGAAGGCTCCAATGACCTCGCCTCCAACTCCAGGTGAGGCTAGGCCGAAAACCAGCCCGTAGAGGCCAACGATAAGCAGCAGATAGGCGATCATAGGCTCGGAGAGCAGGCTTAGAAGCTTAACCCTAAAGCTTGGACTCCACTCCTCTACGGGGACTCCAGCCGTCCTAAGCGTAACCCGTTTACCCTGCACTTCAACCTCCATGCCGTCAAGCTTGGAGAGGAGGTCTTCAAGGCTTTCAGCCTTAACCTCGATAACCCCCTCTTTTAAAGCCTCATCAGCGTCGAGGTTGAGGTTTTCGGTTATGAAGCGTTTGGCTACCTCCTCGTTTCTGCCATGAGCCTTAGCCCTCTCAGCCAGATACTTCACCATGGCGTTTAGAACCTTGCTATCCTCCACGGGTTTGGAGCCTCCTCCAAGGGGGTCAAAGGTCACGGGCTGACAGGAGCCTATGATCGTGTAGGGAGCCATGGCTGCCACATGGGTGGCCATGAGAATGTAGGTTCCAGCCGACCAGGCTTTCCCACCTGGAGGGTAAACGTAGCCCACCACTGGAACCCTCGAATGCTCAATTAAGTCTACGATTTTGAAGGTTGCATCCATCATGCCTCCAGGCGTGTCGATGAGGAGGATGAGGGTTAAACCCCTCTCCTCCGCATGGGTTAAGGCCTCAGCCACCAGCTCGTAGGACATGGTGGTGATGGTTCCCTCAAGCCTAACCGTTAGCACCCCGCTCGGGGTCGTGAAGGCTGAAGCCCCTAAAACTCCCAAGAGTAGGGTAAGGGAAAACAGGGAGGCGAGGGTTAGGGCTTGAACCCTTAAGGCCTTCACCTTTCCGAGCCAGCCCGCCTAACCACGCCTAGAATGGTGGCCAGATCCGAACCCACAGCCGAAGGTGTAACCACAACTAGGTTCTTCTCCCTAGCGATCTCGGTTAGGGTTTGAAGCTCCCTAAGCCTAACCGCAATGGGGTTGCGCTCATACATTTTAGCCGCCTCAGCCATCTTCGTGGCAGCCTGGTATTCGCCTTCGGCCATGATGATTCTTGAACGCCTCTCCCTCTCAGCCTCAGCCTGCTTGGCAATAGCCCTCTGCATCCCCTCGGGGAGTGAAACATCCTTAATGGACACGCTTGTGACTTTTATACCCCAGGGGTCCGTAGCCGTATCAATGATTTCGGTTAGCCTTTTACCTAGCTCCTCCCTCTTGGTTAGGAGGTCGTCGAGTTCAACCTGGCCTATCACATCCCTAAGCGTGGTCTGAGCCAGCAAATTCGTAGCATAAATATAGTTTTCCACGCTTACCACAGCCTTCACGGGGTCAAAAACCCTATAGTAGACGACAGCATCCACATCCACCGTAATATTATCCTTCGTAATAATCCGTTGCTTAGGCACGTCAAACGTTATAACTCGAAGGTCAACCTTCCTAAAGACGTCTACCATGGGGATTCTGAAGAAGATTCCCGGGCCCTTAGCGCCTAGAAGCCTACCCAACCTGAAAATAACAGCCCTCTCATACTCCTTCACAATCTTAAGCGAAGCAGCCAAAAACATTAAAATAATGATTACGAGGAAGAAGATTCCCACGGCCATACTAGCTAAGGGCAACCTGTTCCCTCTCCAACTATTTAAATTCAGCCCATGCAATTTAAGCCTTTAAGGGAGGCTCCTTTGAAGCGAACTGTCGGGGTGGACTTGGCAGGTGTGGAAAGCCGCCCCACTGGAATATGCCTGCTAAAAGCAAGCCTTGAGGCCAGCTTCTTCACAGCCTACAAGACAAGTCAAATCCTTGAGGCCGTAGAAAGGTTTAAGCCTGAAATCGTTGGGGTGGATGCCCCCCTAAATCTGCCAGGCGAGGGAAACCTAAGACCCTGCGACAGAATGCTCATCCACCGGGGGATAAGGGTTCTACCTCCAACCCTCGGAGGGATGAGGAAGCTAACCCTCAGAGCCATAGAACTCAAAGAGAAACTTGAGGGGAGAGGCTTCAAAACCCTTGAATGCTTCCCCGGAGCCGTAAGGATCCTCCTCAAACTCCCAGGGAAAAACAGGCCTGAAGCTACCCTCCAAAGCCTGAAAAAGCTCGGCTTAAAATTCCCGGGAGGCGTAAAACCCACAAGCCATGAAGCCGACGCCGTGCTTACAGCCCTAACTGCCAGGCTGCATCTAGAAGGCCTAGCTGAAATCGTAGGGGATCCTGAAACAGGCCAAATAGCCATCCCCAAACCCGAAGCCCTCCAATGGCTAAAAACTTATCCGAGACCGAGGCTAAAACATAGAAGGGGCCGATGAAGACTCTAGCCCAGCCAAGCAGACAATGAAGAAGATCTTGAGTGCTGAGGCCC
>QMYD01000146.1 GCA_003662485.1 Candidatus Hecatellales archaeon
ATCCTCGACGTCCTGGCCATTCTCCTTCTAACCGAAGTCCTCCTCTTCAAGATGCTTCTGAACCCAGGCTTCCTAGCCGGGACGGATGCGCTGGCCCACGTAGGCCAGGTTGCCTACCTCTCCAGGGATTTCAGGTGGCTTTACGCCTGGCGAACCTTTGACCTAGGCTTCCCCGAAAACATTCGAGGACTAGACTTCATACTAGTTCCCCTAACCCTCACCGTTGGAGACCCGGTCTTAGCCGTCAAACTATTCGTCTTCGCCTGTTTCATCCTGGCCGCTCTAACCATGTACGCCCTCGTCTACCAGCGGACCAGAAGCCACAACGCCTCCCTTACCGCAGGCATCATCTACATGCTAAATCAAGCCCTACTCGTCCAGTTTAATGAAGCCCATGTCTTCATCATCTTCAGCTACGCTTTCGCACCGCTAGTTTTCCTCTTCCTAGATAAAGCCTTGAAAACTGGGAGAACCCGAGACTGCATAGCCCTAGCCTTCTGCCTCACCGTCCTTGTAACCTTCTTCCACCCTCAAATGGCCTACATCTACTTGTTCTTCCTACCCCTCCTCTTCGCAGTCTACGTTCTGGTTCCGGAAGGTGGTGAAGGACTCCTATTAAGAGTCAAACGCCTCCTAAAGGTTCTTGCGATAGGGGGAACCATCGCCTTCCTGCTAGCCTCCTTCTTCTTTCTTCCAGCCATCCTAGGCTCCCTATCCCCCTACCTTATACCTGGCCATCCAGCATGCACCAGGTCTTTTGAAGCCTTCCAGGGCGACCCCTGGCTCTTCCTAGAAAAAATGAACTACGCCTACCTCACGATGCTTCTGGCCTTAGCCTCCATAGCCACCCTATTCCTAGCGAAGAGAGATAGGCAGGTGGTTTTCCTCATCCTAGCCGGAGTAGTCGCCGCCTTTATGGCTAGGGGTGCCCAGCCACCATTCACAGGAGTCTTCACCTGGATGTACCTGAACCTTCCAGGCCTAGCAACCTTCAGGGAATACATGCGATGGTTTCTCATGTCTATGCTCTCCTTCGCCTTCTTACTTGGCTTCCTAACCTCCAAACTCGAGGCAGCCGTTAGGGGTGAAAGCCTAAGGGAAGTTCTTAGGAAAATCAGAGAGCTAAGGTTTTTCAAAAGGCCTGGGAAACCCTGGCCTGGAAGAGCACTACTAGTAGCCTTCGTAAGCGTAATATTGTTTTTAAGCTTGGTGAATGCTGCCTTAACTGGTTTTACGCTGGCCAGCTCCCCACAAACCTACACCTACCAGGAAAGGTTTGCAGCCCCTCTCCGATGGATGGGAACCATACCCGGAGAGTTCAGAGTAGCTGAGGTGAGCTCACTCGGCTACGGTGAAAACTGGATATCCCCTGCGATCATAGGCACGGGCTACCGTGACCTAGCAAGCGACAGCTACTACCTCCACGACAAACCCGTCCTCCAAACTGGGGGGTGGATACCGCTGGCCGAAGACTTCTTCAAGTTTACCAAGGCCTCCGGGGAGAGGAAGATTGGATGCCTAGCAAAGCTTCTAGCAGCCTTCAACGTCAGATACATAATACTTCCTCCATACTGCCAGCAGAAGTGGGCTGAAATCTTCCAGAAGCAGGAGGGAGTAAAACCAGTCCTAAACTATAGTGGAACATTAATCTTGGAAAACGAGCACTGGGCTCAACGTGCCTTCTCCTCCCCAAAGTATGGCTTGGTGCTTGGAGGCAGGGAAACCATAACCTCCATGCTCATGCTTCCCAACTTCAACCTAAACGGGTACACCCTAATCTTTATAGATCAAAACCTTCAATCGCTGGAAGCCCTCACAGCACATGCAGACTCCATAATCTTCTCCGATGGGTCAGCTTCAGACCTAGTCTTCCTCCTAATGGACGGTAAGTATGTGATTCCTGCGGGAGGGGCAAACCTACTAAGCTACAGGTTTAAGTCTGAGGCAGGCGTGGAAAGGGGTAAGCTAGCCTTCAGCAATCCAGTTTTGAAGTTAATAGGCATTGCTGAACGAAGCTACTCCTTCAACGCTGAGGAAAATGGAGAGTATGAGTTCTGGATCAGGCTGGCCTACGACAAGCAGAGGGGAATCCTATACGTGAAACTCGACGGGGAAACCGTTAAAACCCTCCACCCCGCAGCCTTCAACTTTAAGTTTGAATGGGTAAACCTTGGAACCTTCCAGCTTGAAAAGGGAATTCACCAGATCACGCTGACCAATTGTGTGGGTGTCAACGAGGTGGACGCCCTAGCCATCGTACCCTCCCAGGTGATGAGCCTTAAGGTGGAGGAAGCCTTCAACCTCCTTGGAAACTTTAAGGGCAGGATTGTGCTGCTTAAGGAGGCTGAAGACCTCTTCCCGGGAGCCTACCCTATTCCCTTCAAGGCTAGCGGAGGCTACGCCGTAAAAATAGCCTACCCCAACAATACGGCTGAGGTCTCCATTCCAAGGTCTGGAACCTACATGGTTGCTATGCGCATCTACAGCGAGGCGGAAAAGGGCTTGATAAAAATAGGCGTAGCCGAGGAGTCCTACACTGTAGCCTACAGGCTTCCACCCAGCGGGAAATTCGGCTGGGTTAAGGTTGGCCCCCTAAACCTTGAGGCTGGAAGGCAGAGGCTTAAGGTGGAGCCAGCTGGCACTATAGTAGACCAAGTGGTCATCTACTCCCTAAAGCC
>QMYD01000147.1 GCA_003662485.1 Candidatus Hecatellales archaeon
AATCTTAGGACTAGGGCTGGCTCAGTGTTGGAGGCTCTTACAAGCCCCCAGCCCCCCTCAACTTCAACCCTAACCCCGTCGATGGTCGTCAGCCTCAGCCCCTCCCTTTCAAGCTTAGCCTTCAAGGCTTCTACAACCCTGAACTTAACCTCGTCTGGACACTTAATTCTAACCTCAGGTGAGGAGTGGTATTTGGGGAGGCTGTCCACAAGCTGGCTGAAGGGTTCCCCAGCCTTCGAAACGATTTCAGCCATCCTAACCGCAGCGTAAACAGCGTCATCGTAGCCATAGTATTCCCTGCCAAAGTAGAAGTGGCCGCTTAACTCCCCAGCCAGCGCAGCCCCCTCGCTTAGGAGGGCTTCGTGAATGTAGGAGTGGCCAACCCTAACCATGATGGGTTTCCCGCCGAGGGCTTCAACTTCCTCAACCACAGCCTTTGAGCAAAGCACGTTAAAAATGATTTTTGAGCCTGGATAACGGTTTAGGGTTTCCCTAACGTAGAGGATGAAGGCTTGGTCTCCCTGAACAGTTCTCCCCCTATCGTCTACGAAGCCAACCCTATCCCCATCCCCGTCAAAGGCTATTCCAAGGTCTGCACCCCACTCCACCACAGCCTTCTTCAAGTCTTCAAGAGTTTCCTCTAGGAGCGGGTTGGGCAGGTGGTTTGGAAACCTCCCATCAGGTTCAGCGTAGAGCATTCTAACCTGGCAGCCCAGCTTTTCGAAGATTTCCCCCGCAAAGCCGCAGGAGCCGTTTCCAGCGTCTAAAACCACCTTTAAAGGCTTTTCAAGTCTCCTCCCCTTAAGCACGGTTTCCACATAGTCTGGGAGAATTTCAAGTCTTCTAACGCTTCCCGCCTTCTCCCAGGTTTGAAGCCTAAAGCGGCCTTCGGAAACCCTTCTCTCCACCTCGCCTACGCCAGTTTCATAGGAGTAGGATACTCCGCCTTTGCAGAGTTTGAAGCCGTTATACTGGGGTGGATTGTGGGAGGCTGTAACTATGGCTCCACCCTTAACCCCATGGTGGATGGAGGCGAAGTATACGAGGGGGGTGGCTGAGAGGCCGAGGTCGACTACGGGGCATCCAACAGCTGTAAGCCCTGCGGTTAGGGCGGCTTGAAGGCTTGGACTGGTAAGCCTTGGATCCCTGCCAACCACCACCTCCAAGCCGGGGTCGAGGAGGCTTCCAAAAGCCATCCCAATCTTTAAAGCAAGCTCAGGGGTTAAGTCCTCCCCGTAGACACCCCTAATATCGTAGGCTCTGAAAATGCCAGCCATCCCTTTTTCAGTCCCCCTTCTAAAACTTTAGGAGCCTTCTTAAGATTTAAGGGCTAAGCTCTGCCTCCTAACATAGTCTAAGACTTCCCTATATTTGGCCTCGTCGAGGAGGCCTTCAACCCTAAGGATTTCGAAGAGCCTTGTAACACCAACATAAGAGTAAAGCTTTAATCCATGCCTTGAAAGGTTTTCCCTCCCCCCCTCCTCCCTATCTATAAGCACCAAGGCTCCAAGGACTTCAACTCCAACTTCCCTGAGGGCTTCAGCCGCCTCCAAAAGCGATTTCCCCGTGGTTACAAGGTCATCTACTAGTAGTGCACGGTCTCCCCTCGCTATTTTCCCTTCCACCGTTCTTCCAAGCCCCCAGTCCTTAACCTCCCTTCTAACGTAGGCCATAGGCTTTCCAAGGTGGTAAGCTAAGGCGGAGGCGAAAACCATTCCAGCCGTTGGAACCCCCACCAGCAGGTCGAAGCCTTCAAGGCCGAAATTCCCAGCCATCCTCCCATAGATTTCAATACAGAGCTTGAAGGCTTGGGGGTCGCCTGGTAGAACCCTAAGGTCTAGGTAGTAGGGGCTCAGCCTCCCACTAGTAAGCTTAAAGCTTCCAAACTTTATCGCTCCAACCCTAGCCAGCGCTAGGGCGAACTCTCGAAGCATGGACTCAGCCAACAGCACTCAAAAGAAAGGTGGCGGGGCAGGCTAAAAACGGTTTTCATAGTTCCTGGAGGATTCCGGCTACCCCGTCCCGAATGAAGCCTACAGCTATGGCTCCAGTTATAAGCCCCATAATCCTCGAAATGACGGCTGCCCCCTGATAGCCTAGGAGGCCTCTAAGCTTCGCCCCTAAGCCCAGCACAATCCAGGCGATAACCACATTCAGGATGATGATGGTCAGCGTGGTTAGGGGGCCGAAGGGCGGGTTAACCGTAAGCATAACCACGCTTATGCTTCCAGGCCCCGCCAGCAATGGGGTGGCCATGGGGAAGACGGCTATCTCCTCGGGTTTGCCCTCCCTAACATAGCGCTTCTCCCTTCCAAGCACATACTCCACGGCGAAGATTAGCAGGATAATTCCGCTTACAATTTTGAAGTCGTTTATGGTTATGCGGAGGAGGTTTAGCAGGTAGAACCCCCCATAGGCGAAAACGATTAGGATGAAGAAGGCTACCAGCGAGGATTGGGCTGCAACCCTCCTTCTCTCCGCCTCCGAAAAGTCTATGGTGAGGGAGAAGAAGATGGGCAGGCTGCCTATAGGGTCGAAAATGGCGAAGAGCATGACGAAGGCTTGGAGGAAGCTAAGCCAGTCCCCAGCCAGCATCGCATCGTACAAGAGCTCACCTCACCCTTCTAAGCGTTAAACCATAATATTTTATCTCGGCCGTCTTAAGGTTAGGCT
>QMYD01000148.1 GCA_003662485.1 Candidatus Hecatellales archaeon
AGATAAAGGGAAGCTTCGACGATGCTTTACGCTTGGTGATGGAGGCCTCCGCTCGGAAGAATATTTACCTGCTCAACTCTGTTAACCCCTACAGGGTGGAGGGGCAGAAAACCCTCGCCTACGAGGTAGTAGACCAGCTTAAACATTCACCCTCCAAGCTCATAGTCCCCGTGGGGAATGCTGGAAACATAAGCGCAATATGGAAGGGATTTAAAGAGTATCGGGAGCTTGGCTTCTCAGAGGAGCTACCTCAAATGTTTGGGGTGCAGGCAGCTGGAGCAGCTCCCATAGTCGAAGCCGTAGAGAAGGGAGTGGAAGCTATCAAGCCAGTGGAGAAACCTGAAACCGTGGCCACAGCCATAAGAATAGGGGCCCCAGTTAATTGGAGGAAGGCTTTAAGAGCCATAAGAGAGTCGGGGGGCACAGCCCTAAAGGTGACAGATGATGAAATCCTTGAAGCCCAGAGGCTGCTGGCTAGGGTTGAAGGCCTCTTCGTGGAGCCCGCCAGCGCCTCCACCATAGCCGGCTTAAAAAGATTCCTCGAGGAAGGTCTGATAGACAGGGATGAAACCGTGGTGTGCGTGGCTACAGGCCATGGGCTTAAAGACCCAGACACCCCGGTAAGGTTTGGAGAGAAACCTTTAGAGGCTGGGCTGGAGGAGGTTGAAAGGATTCTGGGTGGTGTTGGAGCTTGAGGATTATCCTGTTAGGCTTCGGAAAGGTGGGCCAAAGCTTTGTGAGGCTACTGTCGGAGGCTGGTTTAAGGCTTCTAAGCCATGGGATTAGGCCTAGGATAGTGGCAGTGGCTGACCGTGGAGGGGCAGCCGTAAACCTTCAAGGCCTAAACGTGGAACAACTACTAAAGGTGAAGCGTGAGCGGGGAACCGTGGCAGCCTACCCAGAGCATGGGAGACCGAATCTTTCAGGGTTAGAGGTGGTGGAGGAAACGCCAGGCGAGGTGGTTGTTGAAGTTACGCCAACCAATCTTAGGGATGGGGAGCCCGGCTTAAGCCACATCATGGCAGCGTTAAAGGCTGGCAAGCATGTGATTACGGCTAATAAGGCTCCCATGGCTTTAGCCTTCCAAGCCCTCATGGAACTAGCCGAATATAATGGTCTTGTTTTAAGGTTTAGCGGCTGCGTGGGTGGAGGAACCCCTATCCTAGACTTCGCAAGCAGATGCTTGGTGGGAGATAGAATTCTCTCGGTTAGAGGCGTTTTAAACGGTACGACAAACTACATTTTGACGAGGATGGCTGAGAGTAGAATTGGCTTCGAGGAAGCCCTAAGGGAGGCTCAGGCCCTCGGCTACACTGAAGCTGACCCCTCCATGGACGTAGACGGCTGGGATTCAGCCTGCAAGCTCGTCATCTTAGCCAACTGGGTGTTAAAGCGCAGGGTTAAGCTTGGAGACGTTAAAGTTCAGGGAATTAGGGGGATAACACTTGAGGAGATTATGGAGGAGCTCAGGCAGGGTAGGCAGATTAAGCTTATAGCCTATGCTGACATGGAAACGTTGAAGGTTTCACCGGAGCCCGTGCCGGTGGGGCATCCCCTATGCGTGGGCGGGGTGCTAAACGCTGTGTGCTTCACTTCCCAGTATGCTGGGGAGGAAACCGTTGTGGGGAAGGGTGCAGGGGGGATGGAAACAGCCTCAGCCATCCTCCGAGACCTCATAAGCATTAAACAGCAGGTTAGGGGAAGCTAAGCCCCAACGGTGGGAGAATTGAGGCTTGTGATGAAGTTTGGAGGAAGCTCCCTAGCCTCTGAGGCTGGCTTCCGCCAAGCCTGCACCATCGTTAAGAGGGAGCGTGAAAAAGGAAACCTCGTAGCCGTGGTGGTTTCAGCCTTAGGCGACACCACTGACAGGCTTCTCGAAGCCTGCGAGAGAGCTGCAGCTGGGGACAGAAGATTCATAGGAAGCTTCCTCCAGGAATTGGAAAGGAAGCACTTAGAGGTTTCAGGCTGGATTGGAGGAGAGTTTGGAAAGGAAGCTGGTGAAACTGTTTCATCCATGATTGGTGAGCTGGGGGAAGCCCTACACGGTGTAGCCTCCCTAGCCGAGCTTACACCAAGAACCAGAGACTATATTCTATCCTTTGGGGAAAGGCTTTCAGCCCCCCTCTTTAGGGCAGCCCTAAAGGCTGAGGGCTTGGAGGCTGAATGGTATACTGGAAAGGATGCTGGAATAACCACGGACTCCAACTTTGGAAATGCAAGGCCGCTTATCGAGTTAACCCTACACCAGGTTGAGGCTAGACTGGGAAAACCCTTCACCATGGGGAGCATCCCCGTAGTAACAGGCTTCATTGGAGCGGACCAGAGGGGACGTACAACCACGCTTGGCAGGGGAGGCTCAGACCTAACCGCCTCCCTCCTCGGAGCAGCCTTAAAAGCCGATGAGGTATGGCTTTGGACGGATGTGGATGGAATTATGACGGCTGACCCCAAGGTTGAAAGCTCAGCCAAAACCATTCGGCAGCTCTCCTACCAGGAGGCCATGGAGATGACTTTCTTTGGGGCTAAGGGCATCCATCCAAAGGCGGTGGAGGTAGCCATGGACTGGAACCTGCCCATAAGGGTTAGGAACACCTTCAATCCTGAGGGCCCCCACACCCTCATCGTTGGGGAAGCCGAGGTG
>QMYD01000149.1 GCA_003662485.1 Candidatus Hecatellales archaeon
CTCCCTATCTGGTAGGGGTACGTAGACCACTCTGTCGAAGCGTCCAGGCCTGAGGAGGGCTGGGTCCACAATGTCAGGCCTGTTGGTGGCCGCTATCACACCTACGTTCCGCAGCTCCTCTATGCCGTCGAGTTCGGTTAGAAGCTGGCTTATCACCCTCTCGGTTACATGGGAGTCTCCGTGGCCTCCACCCCTAACGGGTGCAATAGCATCAATTTCGTCGAAGAAGATAATGGCTGGAGCTGCTGTCCTCGCCTTTCTGAAAACCTCCCGGATGGCTCTCTCCGACTCTCCAACCCACTTGGAGAGGACTTCAGGCCCCTTAATGCTTATGAAGTTAGCCTCGCTCTCTGTGGCTACAGCCTTAGCTAGTAGCGTCTTACCCGTGCCTGGGGGGCCGAAGAGGAGGATTCCCTTAGGAGGCTTAACGGAGGCGTGGCTGAAAACTTCAGGATATTTTAGGGGCCACTCAACAGCTTGCCTCAGCTCCCGTTTAACCTCGCTTAGGCCTCCAACATCCTCCCATCGGACCTCTGGAACTTCTATGGCAACCTCCCTCATAGCTGAGGGTTCAACATCCTTGAAGGCCTCCTCAAAGTCCTCCATGGTAACCTTAATCTTGTTTAGAACCTCGGCTGGAATGCTTTCGGCTTCTAGGTCCAGCTCGGGCAGTATCCGCCTTAGAGCTCTCATGGCTGCCTCCTTGCATAGGGCTGCTAGGTCAGCTCCGCTGAAGCCGTGGGTTATGTTAGCCAGCTTCTCTAGGTCCACGTTTTCGGCTAGGGGCATACCCCTAGTGTGAATCTGGAGGATTTCCAGTCGGCCCTGCCTGTCTGGTACGCCTATCTCGATTTCCCTGTCGAAGCGTCCAGGCCTCCTGAGGGCTGGGTCTAGGGCGTTAGGCCTATTGGTGGCTGCTATCACAACGACTCTTCCCCTGCTTTCAAGCCCATCCATGAGGGCGAGAAGCTGGGCGACAACCCTTCTTTCAACCTCGCCTGTTACCTCCTCCCTCTTAGGCGCTATAGCGTCGATCTCGTCGATGAAGATAATGGCTGGAGCGTTCTCCTCAGCCTCCTTAAAGATTTCCCTCAGCCTAGCCTCGGATTCACCGTAGAATTTGCTCATAATCTCTGGGCCGCTTATGCTTATGAAGTGGGCGTTAACCTCATTGGCTAAAGCCTTCGCTAGTAGCGTTTTCCCGCAGCCTGGAGGTCCGTGGAGCAGCACACCCTTAGGAGGCTCGATGCCAAGCCTTTCGAAGATTTCAGGATGCCTCATGGGGAGTTCAACCATCTCCCTAACCTTCTGGATGGCGTCTTTAAGGCCTCCAATGTCCTCGTAGGTCACCTTGGGGATGGCTCTTGGAGGCTTAACCTGCTCGCTTACGACGATTTGCGTGTCCTCAGTGACGATTACGGCGTCGGCGACTGGCTGGGTTGAGGTTACCACTAGGTCAACCTTCCTCCCCATGATGTTTATGGGGATGGTTTCACCCCTGGTTATCACCCTACCGTTGAGTAGGCCTGCCAAGTATTCTTCTACGCCCAGAATGCGTAGGGGTTCGGTGGGTGCAAGCGTAACCTTGCTAGCCTTCCTCGCCTCAAGCTTGGAGATGGTTACGGTTCCGTCGATTCCCACCTCAGCATTGCTTCGGAGGTAGCCGTCGATGCGGATTAGGCCCTTCCCATAGTCTTCGGGGTATCCAGGCCAGCATAGGGCTACCGTCCGCCTCTTGCCCACGATCTCGATGATATCTCCTGAAACCAGGTTGAGTTCGCTCATAACCTTAGGGTCTACTCTGGCTATGCCTCGCCCAACATCTCTGGCGTGGGCTTCAGCCACCTTCAACGTAGCCTTCTTAACGTTTTTACCAGCCATTTTCTTTTCACCCCTTTTGGTTTCTCACCTTTGGTTTCTAACTTAAGGTTAGAAACGCTCCCTTATAAACCTTACCCCAAACCGAAGGCGAAAAACTTACGTACAAGCAGGCAAATACCATGACTGGAAACCCCCCGGGGCCGCCGTAGCGTAGCCTGGAAGCGCACAGGACTGTGGATCCTGGTGGCCGGGTTCAAATCCCGGCGGCGGCCTCCAAGCTCCTTAAGCTTGTTTAGGTCCTAAACGACTTTTTGCGAGGCTCCTTTTCAGGGTGAGGAGTAGGACTAGGCCTGCGGCTATGGCTGTTTGGCTTGTTAGGGCTACTCCTTGCACGTTTAGGTGGTGATAGGCTGGGAGGAGGAGAATGGGGCCGAGGGCATAGCCTAGGAAGCGTAGGAAGCCGTAGAGGGAGGCTGCTGTCCCCCTGGCTTGGGGTGCTACTTCCACGGAGACCGCTCCAAGACTGGTGAAGGCTGTGGTGGAGCCTGCACCCACAAGAATCATTATGGGGGGCATGAGGGTTGACCAGCCTGGAGCCGCCAAGAGGAGGAGGGCTACGGATAGGAGGAGGAGGCCGAGGAGGATGGTGGGAGTCCTGCCAAACCTGTCGGAGAGAGCTCCAGCTAGGGGGCCTGCAGCTAGCCCCGTGAAGCCTGCAAGGGAGAGGTAGTAGCCTATCCTTTCGCTGGCGAGGAGGTAGGGTGGACTTCCAAGAGCATCCGCCGTAAACGTGTATACGCCTATCATGAC
>QMYD01000150.1 GCA_003662485.1 Candidatus Hecatellales archaeon
CCATAGCTACAACCGAAATCTTGAAAAGCTGGAATTATAAGGCCCTATGCGAGAACTGTGGAAGACATGTAATGTTTAGGTCTGTTCTTGGCAAGCTTAAAGGCCTTAGCAAGGAAATAGACTTTATTAGGGAATGTGCCATTGAAGACTTACATGGCTTCCTAGATGTGGAAAAACAGGTGCGCCGTGAAAGTCTGGTCAAGTTCTCCTTTATGATACCTGTGGAGGAGAGGAGGGCAGAATACGCCTCAGTAACCCATAATAGGGTTGTAACCACGCCTGAAGGTGCCATTCCAAGCAGGGAAGAGGCAAGGAAGCTATATGGTGTTGAGGAAGCCATGGGTGTGATGAAGCGTGAGCATGCCAGCGGCCTCTACGGCCTCCTATGCTCCATGGACCTAGCCTACACAGCAACCTCACTCTCAAACCCGTCTGAAAAGCTATCTGAAGACGATTATAAGATTAGGGTTAAGGCAGCCATACTAGGGCTTATGGAGCTTTTAAGTGGACACTTTGGCGCAGCCCAAGCTAGAGCCCTACCAATAATTAAAGTGACAGAGCTGATTTGCCTGGCATCCAAAACTCCAGTCCCAAATCTAGTCCACGGCTTCTATAAGGACTACGCTAAAGAGTCTGCAAGCATGGTGAAAACCGCTATAAGTCGAGGCTTAGCTAAAAGCGGTGAAATTAAAGTTTTAGTGGTTGGTGAGGGGCCAGTGTCAGCGTTTAAAGCTGAGGGTGTCAGTTTTGAGGAGGCGAAAACCTTCTCTGAGGCTATAGGCGGGGTTTTAAAGATGGTTGAGGGGTAGCTGGAGGCCGCTGGATGGCTTTAACAGCCATATGTGCAAGAATTTCTCTTCCAGCCTTCTCAATAAAGCACCCTGAAGCCTTCCAGATAGCTGCCTCCCTACCCATACCTCAACCCTCAACCCTAGCAGGAGCCCTAGCCTACTGCTTAGGCACATGGGAAAAAACGGGCTGTGGAGTGGCTAAAAATAGGGTTGAGAGAGCGCTATTAGCAGCCAGAGCTAGGCTCTCAAGCAAAGTTACGGTTTCAACTCCCATAGTGCTGAGAAGGTTTAGGGTGCTTGACAAGGGGCTTGAAAGTAAGGGTAAGAGGGAGGAGCCAGCGTTTAAAAGGGCTTATAAGGCCTTAGACTTGAAAGATTTCACCGGTTTCAGGAAAACTATTGAGGGGGAGCTTATTGACGCCCTTTACAGGGAGTACCTAGCTATGGCCTCTCTGAACTGTGTGTGGGTTATTAGGGAGCCTTTAAACCATGAAATCTTATACCTGCTCCAAAGGCTTGGGGATAGCGAATCCCTTGTCACAGTGACTGAGGCTTGGACCTGCGAGTGTAAGGAGGTTAGCCTAGAAAGGCCTACCACCAAATACCCTTTAAGCTTAGATCCAAACACCGTAAAAGATGTGAAAGGTAACTACATGGCTGTTAGGATGCATGATGAGAAACGGGACAAACTTAAAATCTACTATCTACCATGCAATAAGGAAGTTTCAACCACAGCTGACGGAGTAAAATACTTCACCTATACACCCACGGAAATCGAGGTTGAACTTGAAAGGCCTACCAGATTTTTTGAGGTTGAAGATGGAATCGTGGCTGAGGTAGGTGAATGAGTTGCTTGAAGTTTACACCCCAGGCCACGGCTCATACCTAGACACATTAATAATGTGTGGCATATGCTGGCCCCTCATGGAGGAAGACATCAACTACACAGTCACAGGGATTAATGGAACATTCAAAATAGAGATTGAAGAAGTCAACTGTGAAGAATTGACCAATATAGTTAGAAGTAAGCTTCGTAATAACAAGGAAGGTATAGAGGAGTTATTCTCGAAATATGGGTTGCTGGGAAGAGATAGTTTGAGGAAGCTGGAAAGGTACCTAAGTGATTTCCTTTCAAAAGGGGATATCAGTAAGTTTCGTAGGCCAGGGCATGCCTGGGAGGAGGGTAGGGGCAAAAAGGGACAGCACGCCTGGCTTCCACTATATCCGCAGATGGGGAAATACCTTACTGGCGAGTTTAAGTATAAGCCTGAAAATTATGGGATATGCCCCCTCTGCATTACTCTAGCATCCTTAGGCTTCTATAAGGCAATAATACCTGTTAAGCCGTTTCCACCGGAAAATTTCATTAACCTTTTACTCCCATCTTTTGATGGTACACTTACTTCTGAGCAGTTAAATTTGCTACTAGATGAGCTTAGAAGCGATTACTTTGGCAGAATTATTAGCAGTAGGGAGTTTGGAAACGCTGCAGGCATACTCCCCCTAAGTGTTTTTACGCATCTGGTTGTAGCTTTCTTCACCAGCCAGCTTTTAAGGGAAATTGTGAGGTCTAAGGCTTCTTGGAAGATTCTTTCTACACGCTTTGAAATTGTTAGGGGTGGGCTTCAGGTTAGGGGGTATGAGGAATACACCATAGACAGGTTTGTTTCCTCCTTGGTGAAGCTACTGGAGATAGATGAGGATGGGGATAGGAAGGGGAGGCCACGGATAAACCCCCTAGAAAGACTTAACGAAATCACACTTAGCCTTTTAAGGCCTAGGAAGAGAAGGTCTGGGGA
>QMYD01000151.1 GCA_003662485.1 Candidatus Hecatellales archaeon
CTCCCTGAGAACCTCCACCTCATCATAGGACATCCTGCTTCAAAATTTTAGGGGAACCATAAACCATTAAAGGGTTCCCCTTCCACGGAAAGGATTTATCGGGTTGATGTGATGGTAGGGTTGAAGGAGTGGTTTTAGGCGGAATCCTTGGAGTGCATGCTCTGCGGCCGGAGTGGCTACGTTTCGGAAAGCCTTAGACTCTGCGCTAACTGTATTCGGGGTAGGCCTGAGGAGGCTGAACCCCTAATCTTTGAGGCTCACCGGAGGGTTAGGAGCCGCTACGGGCTTCCCCCAGCCCCACCAAAGGCGAAAAATGGGATTCCCTGCAACCTATGCGCTAACGAGTGTGTGATGGGTGAGGGTGAGAAGGGCTATTGCGGGCTTAGGATGAACGTTAAGGGTAGGCTTTCCACGCTGAGCAAACCTAGCGAAGCAGTCCTCCACGCCTACAAGGACCCCCACGTAACGAATTGCTGCGCAGCCTGGTTCTGCCCAGCCGGAACAGGTTTAGGCTACCCTAAATATGCGGTTAGGCCCGAAGCTGAAAGAGGCTACGCCAATTTAGCCGTATTCTTCTATGGCTGCAACTTTAACTGCCTCTTCTGCCAGAACTGGAGCCATAAGGAGGTTGAGGTTGCCCCGAGGATAAGCGTGGAAAGGCTGGCTGAAAGGATTCTGCGAGACCCCACCTACACTTGCATCTGCTTTTTTGGAGGCTCCCCGGAGCCTCAGCTTCCCTTCGCCCTCCACCTTTCAAGGCTGGTTAGGGAAAGCCAGCCTAAACGCATCCTACGCATATGCTTTGAGTGGAATGGCTGTGGGCATCCAAAGCTTGTTAGGCAGGCAGCTGAATTAGCTTACGAGAGTGGTGGAAACCTAAAGTTCGACTTGAAGGCTTTCACACCCATGATGAGCTACGCCCTAAGCGGGGTTTCCAATCGGAGAGCCTACGAAAACTTTGAGGCTGTATATAGGGAGTTCTATGAGAGGCGTAGGGAGGTGCCAGTTTTAACCGCTACCACGCTACTGGTTCCAGGCTACGTGGACGAGGTTGAAGTGGAAGGCATAGCTCGCTTCCTAGCTGAACTCGACAGGGATATTCCATACTCGCTGCTGGTTTTCCACCCAGACTTTGAAATGGCTGACCTGCCAGTTACGCCTAGAAGCCAGGTGGAGAAATGCTATCAGGCTGCGAGGAGACACCTAAACAGGGTGAATATTGGAAACCTACACCTCCTAAGCTTCGCACCACCTTAAGCCTGGGAAAGCTTAAATCGGAGAAACTGCCTTTTAAGGCTTGAGGTGTAGAGGGTTATGCCTACGCATGGAAGCTTAACTAAGGCTGGGAAGGTTAGGAGTCAGACGCCTAAGATTCCGGGTAGGCCTAAACGCTCCCCAAACCCACGCTACAGGGTTAGGAGAAACTATGAGAAGAGGGTGCTCATTGGGAGGGAGCCAGGCCAGAACTGGCTTAGGATGAGGTAAACCCTTTCAGGATTCAAGTCAACGTAAGATTTTTATTATGTTTAAAGGCGGTTTATAACCATTAGGGGAAGCCCTAACATATTGTAGGATGGATGGCTTATGAGTGATAGGGGTATTGGGGCTGGAATGCTTGCTGGAGCTATTGTAGCCCTCATAATTTACCTTTTAGCCCTCTTCTTCCCTCCCTGGGGTGGGATAGGAGGCTTCGCCTGGTATATCGCCATAACCGTGGTGGCGATTATCGCTGTTGGAGCCGTATGCGTGATTATTGCTTGGGTAGGCTACACCCTGCTAACCACACCTGCACCCACACCCCCAACCCTCGAGGAAACCTCAGAAGTAAGCGTGGAAGGGGAGGGGGAAAAGAAGGAGGAAGAAAGGGCAGAGGAGAAGACGGAGGAAGGAAGAAAAGAGGAGGCTGGCTAAACCTCCTCCACCACGCTGATTCCACCCCTCTTCTCCACGAGAATCCTCCTCTCAGCCACCTTAGCTAACTCCTCGGAATGGGTTACCGTGATTATCTGCCTTACAGCTTTCAGGTTTAGGATGACGTTGGCTAGGGCGTCTATGCTTCCATCTTCTGGGCCGAGGGCCTCCGTAGGCTCATCAAGGATGAGGAGTTCGAGAGGCTGGCCTGTCCTAGATTCGAAAACCAGCTGGCCCAGCCCTATCCTGTAGGCTAGGGAGAGCCAGGTTCTCTCCCCACCCGAAATCAGTAATGCACTCCGCCTAAAACCTGAATCCTCTATAAGGATGGGCGTGTATTCCTCGTCTATTTCGACTTCGAGGCTTCTGCCTGAAATCTGGGTTAGGCTGTTCACTAGCGATTGGACGGCTGCCCGAAGCCCCTCCACATAAGCCATCCTCAAAGCTGGAACTACCTGCCTATAGGCTGCCCTAAACTCTTCAACAAGCTCAGCCATCCGCCTTAAACGGTCTATTTCAGCCAGCTTCCTCTGGGCTTCAGCTATTCTCGCCTCTAGCCTCTCCACGGCTGCATTCTTCTCAGCCGCAAGCTCCTCATAATGCTTAATATCTCGTCTTAGGCTTTCAACCCTAAGCCTTGCCTCCTCCCTCCGCCTCCTAGCCTCCTCCAA
>QMYD01000152.1 GCA_003662485.1 Candidatus Hecatellales archaeon
ACAGCATCTCCAACCGCAGCTGAAGTCACTGTAACTTCGACGGTTACCAAAATGGCTACTACAACGGTTACTGCCCCTCCAACTACCGTTACGAAGACGGTGACGGCTGCTGCTCCAGGCCTCTCAGGCGAGATACCCATAGGAGTGGTTATAGGACTTACGGGTCCACTTTCAACCTACGGCGAAAACGAGAAGGTAGCTCTCGAAATAGGAGCAAAAGAAATCAACGACTTCCTGAAGAAGTCAGGTATTCCCGTAACCATTAAGCTTCTAATCGAAGATAGCGAGATAAAGCCTGATGTAGCCCTTGAGAAGCTGAAAGCCCTCCATGCGAAAGGCGTTAAAGTGGTTATCGGGATGATGTCAAGCGCTGAGGTTAAGCATGTTAAAAGCTACGCCGACGCTAACAGAATTCTCATCATCAGCCCATCCTCAACGGCTCCGGCTTTAGCTATCCCCGACGACTACATTTTCAGGTTCTGCCCCGACGACACGAAGCAGGGGCCTGCCATGGCTAGAACCATCTACGATACGGGTGTCCGCTACGTCATACCTGTTTGGAGGGGTGACCCGTGGGGAGACGGCCTCCACGAAGCCACAATCAAACGGTTTAAGGAGCTTGGAGGAACCGAGCTTGAAGGCATAAGATACTCTCCTGAGGCTAAGGAGTTCTCAGCCGAAGTCAAAATCTTAGCCTCCAAGGTGGAGGATGCCGTAAAGAAGTATGGTGCGGACAAGGTTGGCGTATACTATGTAGCCTTCGAGGAGGTTGTAACCTTCTTCACCCAGGCAAGCGACTACCCCATTCTCTCCAAGGTTAGATGGTTTGGAAGCGATGGAACCTGTCTTTCCAAGCCCATGATTGAGAAGGAGGCCGTTGCAAAGTTCTCCGTAGCCACCAAGTTCGTTAACACCTACTTCGCTCCAGCTGAATCTCCGAAGCTGGTGAAGCTGAGGTCGGCCGTCGAGGAGAGGCTTGGAAGAATTCCAGACGCCTACGCCTATAACGCCTACGACGCCCTCTGGGTGGTTGTGAAGTCCATGCTCATGGTTGGAAAGTATGATGCTGAAGCCATCAAGGCTGTGCTACCCACCGTGGCAGCCAGCACCTTTGGAGCAAGCGGCTGGATAAAGCTAAACGAGGCTGGAGACAGGGAGCTAGGCGACTACGACCTCTGGGCCATTATACTTAAGGATGGCAAGTACCAGTGGGCTAAGGTAGGATACTACTCCGCTACCACCGACTCCGTCACCTGGTTCGTAAAACTCTAACCCCCAAACCTTCCACTTTTTTGATTTCTGAAAAGAAAACCTTTTAAGCGGCTTCTTCAGAAAGCGAGAAGTGGTCTGCCCTCGGCGATGGTGGAAGTGGACAGCATTCTGACCGTTGAAAAGGTTAGGAAGACCTTTGGAGGCCTCGTTGCCCTAGATGGGGTTAGCCTTGAGGTTGGAAGGAGAACCCTAACCATGCTCATAGGCCCCAATGGAAGCGGTAAAACCACACTGATAAACGTCATTTCAGGCTTCTACAAGCCGGATGAGGGTAGGATAAGTTTTGAAGGTAGGGAGATTACAGGGCTACCCCCAAACAAAATCTATGATTTAGGGGCAGTTCGAACCTTCCAGACCCCCTCCCCCTTCATTAAGCTTTCCGTCCTAGAAAACCTTTTGATGGCTACATCCAATCCTGGAGAGAGTTTTGGAAAGGCTTTGATGAGGGGGTCGTGGATTGGAAGGGAGGAAGAAAACGCTGAAAAGGCCTTCAAAATTATGGAGCTCCTAGAGCTCTCCCACCTCTGGAATCAGCCAGCCCACACGCTGAGCGGAGGCCAGCTTAAACTCTTAGAGGTTGGGAGAGCCCTCATGTCTGGGGCTAAGCTGATCATGATGGATGAGCCTGCCTCAGGCGTCAATCCAACCCTAGCCCACAAGGTTTTCTCCCACCTAGTCGAGATTAAAAGGAAGCTTGGAGTCACCTTCCTCCTTGTGGAGCATAGGCTTGAAATCGCGTTAAAATACGTGGACTACGTTTACGCTATGGCTCAGGGCAGGATAATATCGGAGGGCGCTGGCGAAGAGGTTTTAAGGGATCCTAAGGTGGTGGAGGGATACCTTGGCGGCTGAAATGCTAAGAGTTGATGAGGTTAACGCAGGCTATGGCAAGTTTCACGTACTCTTCGACATTAACACCTCGATTGAGGGTGAAAAGGTTACGGTTGTCGTAGGCCCAAACGGCAGCGGTAAAAGCACCTTCCTCAAAACCATCTGCGGCCTAACCACCATCTACTCCGGCAAAATCTTTTTTAATGGAGAGGAAATCACGAGGCTTCCCTCCCACCAGATTGCGAGGAGGGGTATAGCCTACCTACCCCAAGTTGGAAACGTATTCCTAAACCTTAGCGTGAAGGAAAACCTAGTAATGGCAAGCTACACGCTGAGGAAGGATGAAGCCCAGCGGAGGATAGGTGAAGTCCTAGACCACTTCCCCATCCTCAAGCAGTACTATCACCGGAAGGCGAGCACGCTTAGCGGTGGGGAGAGGCAGCTGCTCGCCATGGCCATGGCCCT
>QMYD01000153.1 GCA_003662485.1 Candidatus Hecatellales archaeon
GATATGCTTTCTGGGGTCCTCCCTTAAAACCATGTACCTGTAGGCTTCTGGCGGAGCCGTTTTAAGCCACTCCTTAAAAGTGAAGGCTATACCCTTATGGGTTTTCATAGCCCTAGCCCCAAGCAGAACCCACTCGTAGGGTATGCGTAGCGGAGGCCTTCCACCAAAAACCTCTGCGAGGATGCGCTCCCCAGTATCGTAGGCCCCACCCTTAACGCAGTGATCCTTCCCAGCGGGCTCGCAGCTAACCCTGAAGAGGGCCCACTTCGCAGGCCAGTCAATCCTCCACCTAAGCTTCACAGGCCAGTCCGCCAGTTTCACCTCACCCCTGTGGCCGCAGGCCCGACAATGGTAGGCAACTAGGTCGGCCTCCCCATCGTAGCCTAAAACCTTGGTAGTCATTAGCCTACCACAGTTTTCGCAGACTACGAGGCAGGGATACCAGTCTTCCAACTCCTTCTGGAAGGCTTGAAGTCTTTCACCTTCCAGGGTTGGAGCCACCACCTCGAGGAGGATGCTTCTAAGCTTCTCCCTCTCCTTTAAGGCCTTCCTCACCAGCGCCTTCATCTCAGGCCAGCGGTAAACCTCATGCGTCCAGTAAACCTTGGGCTTGAAGCCGAAGGCTGGGAAGGCTTCAAGCATCTCCCCTGCAAAATGGCGGGCCCAGCTCTCACAGCAGCCGTAGGGGCAGGGAACCATAAACATAGGCCTGCCCAAATACTCCCTGTGAGTGGAAAACTCCCCGGGAATCCCGGGTGGAAAAGCCTTAAGCGAGTCGAAGTCGTCTACGAAGAAAACCCACTCCGACCTGTAGCCCTCAGCCTCCAACATCCTCGAAAGCACATCACAGTATACAAGCTCCCTACCAAACCCTATATGGATAGGTCCACTAGGAGTCTTAGCCGTACTGAAAACGAGGGGGCTTTCCCCCCTAGCCTTAAGCTCCTCCACTACCCTCCCAAGCCAGAACTCAGCCTTCCGCTCAGCCAAACCCTCACGCCACAAATATTTTCCCCAAATGGAAAATTAATATTCTCCGCTGAAAAGAGGCTAAGCCCCTTGAAGGTTAGGGAAAGGCTGGAGAGTCCCGTAACAATAAGTACGGAAGCGCGAAAGCACGAACCATAATCTTTTTATGTTGTTTTTCGTGGAAAAGTTTTGGAGGAGGGGCATCAATTGTACAAAAAGTTAAATGTTATTAGCATATGTCTCGTCGCTTTTTTACTGTTTTCTATTAGTTCTCCGATGCCTTTAGCTTACGCCAGCGATGAAGTTGACTATGTTCCTCCGCCAGACGTCCTACCCGTAGTTTATCTTAGCGGAACGCCCTATGAAATGGGATACCAATACGGCTTACAAGCTGGAGCATACATGGAGATCGTGAAGAATAGTCTTTGGTCCCAACTCTTAGCCAAATACTCTTACGAAGAGATTAAACACCACCTTGAAGGTTTCAGGTACTATATTAGCGCTCAACTTAACGATATAATAATCGGGATAGCTGATGGTGCGCAGAGTGCGGGTTACAACATAACTTACGACGATGCGCTCTTAATGTTCTGCCAAGCTGAGCTTGCATTCGCTCCTCCACCTGAAACGGCTAAATATGGGTTTGGATGTACTTGCATCTCTGCATTTGGAGATGCCACTAAAGATGGTAAAGCAATAGGCGGTGCAAACTTTGACTTCTTCTGGAACCCATTCTCGTACAGAGTAATTGTGGTGGCTTTTCCATCGACAGGTAACAGTTTCATAGCCTCAGCGAATGCTGGACACCTAGCAAACAACTTCGCTTTAAACAGTAAAGGCTTGCTATTAATGAATAATAGAGGCTGTGATAAGAGGCCAGAGGATAAGGCATACGGCCTCCCAGTATGGCTCCTCATACCATATCTTGCCATGTCAGCTTCTAACGCTGAAGAGGCAAAAAACCTGCTGCTTAATACGCCTTTAACCATGGGCGTCTACCACCACTTTATTGATGAGAACGGGGTTGCCTACGCTATTGAAACCACAGCTGCATCTGTTGCTGTTAGAAAGCCAGGTGACTTCGGAGAGAAAAACTACCTAGTTACAACCAACCACTGGATAATACCTGAGATGAAGGATTCAGCTTGGGCTTGGCCGCCTAGCCCAAACTTAGGGTCTACTTGGTACCGCTACGAAACGGCAGTAAAATACTTGGAAACATACTATGGCGAACTGGATGTTGATAAATTCAAAGAGATTCTAGGAAGCAGAGACTACTGGGATGGTAATGTATGGCATAAGGATGCCGGCTGGACTGGAAATACGATAAACCGTTACGGGCTCTGGGGTGGAACAGTAACCTCTCATATAGGTATTCCCAAAGATAGAACTGTATACATCTGCGCTGGGAATCCTGGTGGAGACTGGGGAAGCGGTGCCCCCGGATTAACTGGCCAATTCGTTAAGCTAAAACTAGGTGAAAACCCTGCGGTTACAACTAATGAAGCTGGTAAAGCCGCCATGGGCTGCCTGAAAATGGCTAACCAAGCACTAAACAAGGTCAAAGAAATAGATAAAAAA
>QMYD01000154.1 GCA_003662485.1 Candidatus Hecatellales archaeon
TAGGGCAAACCCTCCTATACTCGCAGAATCTGCAGAAGTTTTCTCCAAGCTTCCCGTTAAACCTGTAGTTTTCGCATTTATCCCAGGGTTCAACTATAATCTTGCTGGAGTATAGGCATATTCTCCGCCTTGAGGCTTCGCTGAGCTTTATGGGCTTTACTGTTTCATATTCCCAGGCTGGAATTCTTACTGTTCGACCTTGGAAGACTATTTCTACAGCGAGGTCTTCTCTCGGCCTAACCCTCCTAACGTCTATGGGAAGCTTCTTGGAGGCCTCCTCCCAGTGGATGCAGGTTCTACAACATTCAACCAAGCCTTACTCCTCCCCTGGGGGAATAGGATACTTCCCCGTGAAGCATCCTAAGCAGAGGTTTCGCCTTGAAATTCCAAGCGCCTTAACCAGGCCTCTAACGCTGAGCCAGTGGAAGCTGTCGGCTCCAACCACCTTGCTTACCTCGGCTGGAGTTAGGTGGGCTGCTATGAGTTCGTCCTTTTCAGGCACCTCCGTCCCGTAGGGGCAGGGAGCCCTAATCCTCGGGCTTCCAACCCTAACATGAACCTCCCTCGCCCCCATCTTGTTCCGCATGAGGTTTACCGTGTTCTTGGTGGTGGTTCCCCTAACCACGCTGTCATCTACCAGCACTATTCGCCTGCCTGAAATGGCCGACTTAATAGGGTTAAGTTTAAGCTGAACTCCTACAAGCCTCTCAAACTGGGTGGGCTTGATAGCGCTTCTAATCCTCCGCCCCGTCTGAACGAAACCTAAGCCGAAGGGTTTTCCAGTCTTCTGGGCGTAAGCCACGGCGAAGGGTATGGCGGTTTCTGGAACGCCGAGGACGAGGTCAACCTCCTCGACGGAGTGCTCTTCAGCCAGGATTTCCCCAATCCTAATTCTTGCATCGTAGACGGGAACCTCGTTGATGAGGGAGTCAGGCCTAGCCAAGTAAACATGTTCAAAGGCGCAGTATTTGGGCTGAGGCTTAGCAGCCTGCCTCCGCTCTATGCTATACTCGTCGAAATAGTATATTTCACCCGGCTGAACATCGCTTTTAAAGTCTGCTCCAATAACGTCTATGGCGCAGCTTTCAGAGGCTATAACGCCGTAGTCGAAGCCGAAGCTTCCTATGGCGAGAGGCTTAACGCCGTGGGGGTCTCTAAGCGAAACCATTTCACCCCTACCAGTTAAAGCCACCATGGAGCATACACCCTTGATTTCCCCCATGAGTTGAACCGCAGCCTCTAGGGGGTGAAGGCCCTTCTCAAGCCTCCCAGCAAATAGTAGGGCTAAAAGTTCAGCTTCGGTTTGAGGCTTCCAAGGCTTAACCTTCTCCATTAGCCTCTTAAAGTTTAGGATTTTACCGTCGAAGCATAGGGCGACTTCAACGGGCTCTCTCACGTGGGCTGGCTGAATTCGGGCTGGATCCTTTTCAGGCTGGGTGGTTACGCAGCCCAGTCCAACCCATCCCTCCAGGGCTTCAAGGGTTTCAGGCTTGGAGAAAACTTGGTCTACTAGGCCTTCACCCTTATGGCTGTGGAGTTCGCCTTTACCGTTGTAGGTTACGATTCCGCAGGTTTCCTGCCCCCTATGTTGGAGGGCCAGGAGTGCATAGTAGATGAAGCGTGCCATCCTCCAAAGCCTACTGAACCCGTAAATGCCCACTATTCCGCTTCCCATCTCAGGCTGCCTCCTCCAACTCGATGTATCTGAAACCCTCCCTTGGTGGGGGTTTACCCTTCATTTTGTCAGCCAGCCTCTGAGCCTTGGGCGTAGGATAGTTCCCAGTCAAGCAGGCGAGGCAGAGGTTCTCCTTCCCAATTCCTACAGCGTCCACCAGCCCCTCAATCGTCTGGTAGTCTAAGGAATCCGCCCCGATTAGGCGTCGGATTTCCTCCACACTTCTACCTGCGGCTATGAGCTCCTGGTGGGTTGCAATGTCAATACCGTAGAAGCATGGTGAAATGATGGGTGGACAGGTGATCTTCACGTGAACCTCTCTAGCTCCAGCCTCCCTTACAATGCTTATTATATTTCTGATGGTGGTTCCCCTAACTATGCTATCGTCGACGAGGCATACACTCTTACCTTTAAGCACCGCCTTTAAGGGGTTAAGCTTCATCTTTACGGCGTTTTCACGCCTCCTCTGGCCGGGCATAATGAAGGTTCGATGAATATACCTGTTCTTTATGAGGCCTTCGGCTACAGGGACGCCTGTAACTCTTGAGATGCCTTCGGCGGCTGGCCTAGCCGTGTCGGGGACGGGAACCACGATGTCAGCCTTACACCCATAGGTTTTACCGAGGTTTTCACCCAGCCTAAGCCTAACCTCGTATACGCTTCTATCCTCAACCATGGAGTCAGGCCTGCTGAAGTAAACGTATTCGAACATGCAGTGGGCACGCCTCCGGCAGGGTGCAAACCTACCCCTCTCCACGCCTCTCCTAGAAATGATTAGGGCTTCACCTGGCTCAACCTTGGAGAGCATATTCCCCCCGCAGGCGTCTAGGGCAACACTTTCCGAGGCGCA